>NZ_JANSHL010000006.1:0-50005 GCF_047461575.1 Synechococcus sp. W60.1
CAGCCTAGAGGTTCGGGCCTGTTTTGTTCTCTGGTAGAGCAGAGCAGGCTCAGGGCTACTGAAAGCCCGCTCCGTACTGCGAAGCAGTCAGGGTCGGGTAGTTTACTGTGGCATTGGCGGCAATAAAGGCTGCCTCATCTACTCCCGTCGGCTGCCGATCCAGCCCAATTGGCCAGGTGTCCTGTTTTTCTCGTTGCATTTAGAGTCGAGGCCGTTCATGTCAGTTGGGCTTGACGTTGAGAGAGTAGAGGGGATTCAGACGGTTGCAAGGGGCGAGTGGCAAAGAAAGTTTCGTAGATACAATCGCCAACATGGTTCATTTGTAGCTGCAATTTGTCGAGAAACTCATGTAAGCCCTGCTCCATAATGTCGTCGATGGTCAGGTAGTCCAGCTCAGAACGCAGGCGGCCCAAAGCTCGCTCGCTGGGATCCCGCCAAGTATCGGCTGGGGTGCCGGTGATTTGGTGCAGGGATCGATCCGCATGAATAAGACAAAACTGAATGGAGCGGGGAAATTGCCGATCCAAAATCAGGAAAGAGGCCACCTCTCTGGGATTGATGCGGTGCTGGCGGCTGTATTTCCGGTACATTTCATAAGCACTGGCCGACTTCAGCAAAGCAATCCACTGCAACTCATCCAAAGCCGTGCCCACGTACTGCAGAGAGGGCAGCAAGATAAAATACTTAACGTCCAAAATGCGCGCCGTTTTGTCCGCCCGCTCCAAAAGACGGCCAATCTGGCCAAAGTGCCAACCTTCCCCGTGGGTCATGGTGGCATCCATCACCCCGGCGAATAGGTGACTGGCCAGCTTCACTTCCGTGAAAAAATCATGGAGCTGACTCAGGTGGGGGCCTTGCTGAGCCGCTTCTTTGACCATCAAATAAAAGCGGTTGACCCGCTCCCACATTTCTGAAGAAATGACCTCCCGCACAGAGCGGGCATTTTCCCGCGCCAGCCGCAAACAGGAAAGGATGGAGTTGGGGTAATCCCTATCAAAAGCCAGGAACTGGATGACTGTTTCTTGGGTTGCCTGGCCATAGCGTTGGTAAAACAGCTCCTGATCCCCGGTGGTGTAGACGATGGGATCCCACTGCTGAGCGGTGCCGCTGGGCGAGTCGAGAATCAGGTTTAGGTTGACATCGATAAAGCGGGCGATGTTCTCGGCGCGCTCCACGTAGCGGTTGAGCCAGTAGATGGAATCGGCCACGCGACTCAGCATGCTGTTGCCTCCTCTGGAGTGTCTTGTCTCTGTGCTCCGTTCAAATTCAACAAACGAAGCAGCCGCCGCAGCTTCACCAGCAGCACCCCCGTCAGGCCGGTCAAGATCCACCCCATCCACTCGGCTGCAGTACCCAGATAGCGCACCTGCACGCGATGATCCCCCGGTGGGATCCGCACCTGCAACAGCCCCACTCCGCTGTGCTCAGCAGACGTGAGGCGACCATCCACCTGTACCCGCCAAGCAGGGTAGTAAAAAGTGCGCAGGACTACCCATTGATCCTGATCGGTGGGGTTAACGGCCCGAAAACGACGGTAGCCATAGCGCCACTGCTCCACTTCCAACAGTGGCTCCAGATCGCTTTGTTCTCGTCCAAAGTTCACCATGTCGCCTTGCCACCGCAGCAGCGGATCCACCTCTGGGGGCGGCATGGGCAGCGTTGCCTGGCGAGGCCGGTACTCCAGCACATCCACCAGCGCCAGCCCGTCGGGAAAGCGCCAGTGCATGTGGAGAAAAGCAATGCCCGGTCGCTCCTGGGGCTCGTTGGGAAATTGCTTGGCGGCAGACAGCTCTTGAAAAGTCTGGATGGTTTGCGGGTCAAACCAGGCTCTGGACAAGACCTGCCAGCCCTGCCAGCTTTGTATCCCCATTGCCAGACCTATCCCCACAATCAAGAGGATCCTCCAGCCCTTTTGCCCCCACCTCCAGGCGGCCAGGGATCCCAACAGCCAGGGCACGGTTACCGCCGTCACCGCCATCCAGCGCCAAGAAAACTGAATGCGCCGCAGGGGCAAAACCCACTCGTAGAGCCAACCCAGCAGATCCGTCATCATCAGCAAGGCCACCAAGCTGGCCCCCAAGCTGTAGAGCAGGATCGCTTTGGCCAGGGGAGCAGAGGATTCTAAGGCACCATGGGACTCCGTCTCGCCAGCACGAACGGAATGGATCGGGGTCATCCCCCTTGTCCTGCAGGCCAGCCAAGTTGGGAGAATCAGGATTCCAACACCCAAGACAACGGCTACCATCCAGAGCCAGTACCCTACCAGGCCGCTTTCAAACCAGTGCTGCGTCAGTTGCGGCTGGAGCCGGGTTAGCCCACTCAGCATCAGGCGATGTTGGGGCATGTACTCTTCGACGAAATTGACGAAGTCCACCTGGACAAAGCGCTGATCCCAAAAGGCTGGCAGCAGATAAAACGCCGTCCACCCCAGCCCCAGCCCAAACCCCAAGTAGCAGCGCCCCACCCTGGGCCAGAGGGGATCCCAGCGGCCCAGCACCCAAGGCAGAGGCAGCCAAGTTAGCGTAAAGACCAGCAAAGTGGGCAAGTGAGATAGGGCCAACAGGCCGTAGCTAATGGCTAAGGCCACAATCGGCCAAAGGGACTGGGGCCGGCAGATCACCTGGACTGAGGCCCAGAAAATCCAGGGAGAGACAGCAATGGCCCACACTTCCCCCATTGCCCCCCGTTGATAGATATCCACCAGCCAATAGGGGCCGGCCATACCCGCCAGAGCCAAAACCAGGGCCAGAGCCCAGGGGATGAGTTGCCGGAGAAGGGCATACAGCCCTGCGCCAAAGACTGCCATCGCCAAGCCCATGCTGGCCACCAAAGAGGTGGGCATGTCCAGCCCCAGCAGGCGAAACGGCAAAGGGGCCACCATGCACAGAGGGGGATAAAAAGCAAAGGTGGGATTGCCGTAGCCGAAGTTGGAATACTCCAGCCAGCGGGGGTAAAACTGCCCGCCGAAAAACTGTCGTTGATACTGAAAGGCCCAACTGAGGTTGAAGTGAGTGGAGTGAGTCATGGGATAGCCCTGGTGCAGCATGGGCCAGAGCAGCACCCCAATGCCCACCAACAACCCTAGCCCAACACCCCTCTCTGGTTGTTGCAAAGCTTTCAGCATTTCTCGGCGTTATCCCGATCCTCTGCCTCGAAAGGCCCAGACTTCCCCCCATACTTGCGCAACAGCCGGATGTTTTCGATCACCATCGTCTTTTCCAGGGCCTTGGCCATGTCGTACAGGGTGAGGGCGGCCACGGAAACAGCCGTCAGAGCCTCCATCTCCACCCCTGTTTGGGCGTTGGTTTTTACTGTAGCGGTGATCAGAAAGCCGGGCAGATGGGGATCCGGATCCAGATCCACAGTGACGCTGCTCAAGGGGAGAGGATGACACAGCGGGATCAGATCGGCGGTGCGCTTGGCAGCCATGATCCCGGCCAGGCGGGCCGTTTCCACCACATTCCCTTTGGGCCCTTGACCGGCCAGAATAGCCTGCAAAGTCGTTTCTGACATGCGTACCTGTCCTTGGGCAGTGGCCAAGCGGGCAACCATGGGCTTGTGTCCCACTTCCACCATTTGTGCTCGGCCAGAGGCGTCCAGGTGGGTGAGGGCTTGCCCAACAAAGGACTCTGTCCTGCTGGCGCGACTAGAACTCGAATCCGATGGCACCCCGGCCTCCCACAATCCTTGAGAGCTGAAGAGTTGGCTTAGGCTCCGATGAGGTCGGCAAATCGGCAACCAGACCCGCAGGGACTTGACAACTAGTAGCGAATCCAGGCATAGGCGGCATCAGAGAGCACCGGCACCTCGGCGTAGTGGCCGCGAATGTTTTGCACCCAGGCGTAGACGGTGATGGCAATCACCCCCAAGAGAGCCGTGGTGGCCAAAATGCTGACCATCGCTGCCAGGCCAACGTTGCCGAAGAGTATGCCAAACGCCTGCATCAGCACCTGCACCAAGAACAAGGCAATGTTGAGCAAGAGCGCCTGGATGGTGTTGAAGCGAACAAAATGGGCTACGCGGGTGTTGCGGATCACCAGGAACAGGAGAGCCAAAAACACCCCCATTCCCAGCCAGCCCGTGGCCAGGGGCACCAGACGAAACAGAGGCGCAAAAATGGGGATCAGCCCTGGCAAAGATTGAAACAGCCCAGAGGGCAAAAAGCCCAAGGGCAGAGCCGATACCAAAGGCAGAAGGTAGGGAAGGGATCCCCACAGCCGATTGATGGGAGTGATGTCGCCGCGCCAGGTCATAATCCGTCGATCCCTATTAGGTGCAGTGGTCATTGAAGTGAAGTTTGCTTGTCGGTGCGCTTCCAGGATCCCCACCAGCTAAAGATTCAGAGAGAGAAAGCAACACCCAAGCCTTGGGCCTATTGTAGTCGATGGATTTGGGTGGCTCAACGCGCTTGGCCGCAAGCCGGCTTCTGCTTTCCAGTGAGCAGAAAAACTCGAGGCCAAAAGGTTCAGGGTGAGCGTTCCGATGCATCTGGGCTGGTATAATCAACGGCAAGTCCTGGCTGCATACCGGTTTTTTGGGTTCTTTACATTTTTCAGCTTCCACCATGAAGATTTCATCGTCTCCCGCTGCTGGCGTTGTCGGAGCTTTCCTCTGGCAAGTTTGGTCTGGGCTGATGGGTTTTCTCAACGACCGTCTGTTGCCGGAGCGCTATCACATTCGGCCCGAAGCTTTGCCGGAGTGGATTGCCCAGGTGTGGGCAGGCTATCTGCGCTATCGGGAAGCCTCTCGTCCGGGGGCGATCCAGTTTCGCGGCTTGACGGTGGATCCCAGCCGAGATCTGCGCTCAGCTCACCTCGGATCCCGTCCGCTCCGCTACCGCGGCTGCCCCATGGAGACGGTTGCCCGACCTGGGGATCCCTCTCCTGCCGTCCAACCCATCCCTGAAAAGGCTTTTGTGCCCCCCTACTGGAGACTTCTCAATGCGCTGCGCTTGAAGTTGAGCCTGGCCGATGTCGATTGCTATCCGGTCACTCCGGCCCTGCAGCGGGTTTACCGAGGTCGAGAGTTTTAACACCGCTCTGCTCCTTAGCGGCAATGGGGTGTTGATGCCGGGGATCCCTGCAGTGGGTGGGGATCCCTTTTTGGACTTTGTTCGCGACAGCGGGACGGAGTCTCCGGATTGGACTTGTAGGTTTGGGTGCGGGTGGTTTCTCCTGAGGGGAAAGCTGAGAAAGACTGCAAAAAAACTTAAGGTCACTTTCCCGCTGGGGGATAAGAGCCCCTACAGTGGATAAAGAAGAATATGGTGCTCCGCACCGCCAACGCAATGAGCCTTGTTATGTCCAAAAGCGGCGTGCTCCTGCTGAACTTGGGGGGGCCAGAGACCCAGGCTGATGTGCAGCCCTTTCTTTACAATCTGTTCGCCGATCCTGAGCTGATCCGCCTGCCATTTCCCTTCTTGCAGCGGGCCTTTGCCTGGGCCATCTCCATGCTGCGGGCCGAGAAATCCCGTCGCAACTATGCGGCCATTGGGGGGGGATCCCCCTTGCGGCGCATCACTGCTGAGCAAGCGCGAGAACTGCAGGCCCACCTGGTGGCTGAGGGCTATGACGTGCCGGTGTATGTGGCCATGCGCTACTGGCATCCGTTGATCGAGTCGGTGGTGCAGCAGATCAAGTCGGATGGGATCACCCGCTTGGTGGTGCTGCCGCTTTACCCGCAGTATTCCATCAGCACGACGGGATCCAGCTTTAAGCTGCTGGATCGGCTCTGGGCTGAAGATCCGGAGCTGGCATGCATCGAGCGCTGCCAGATCTGCTCCTGGTACGATCAGCCCCAGTATGTGCAGGCGATGGCCAGAGGGATTCGGGAACAGTTGGATGGATTTGCCGCTCCCGAAGGGGTGCATGTGCTGTTCAGCGCCCACGGCATTCCCGAAAGCTATGTCACCGAGGCCGGGGATCCCTACCAACAGGAAATGGAAGCCTGCGTGCGGCTGATCTGGCAGCAGGTGGGACGCCCCAATGACCACACCCTCTCCTATCAAAGCCGGGTGGGTTCGGTGCGGTGGCTGCAGCCCTATACCGAACGGGTCATCCTGGAGTTGGGCTCCCGAGGCGTGAAGCAGTTGCTGGTGGTGCCGATTAGCTTTGTGTCGGAGCACATCGAGACCCTGCAGGAGATCGACATCGAGTATCGGGAACTGGCCCATCGAGCTGGGATTGCCGATTTTCGCCGTGTGCCCGCCTTAAATACCGACCCTCTGTTCATTGCTGGCTTGGCGGCGCTGGTGCGGCCTCATCTGCTCACTCCGGGCTTGGCAGCTCCTGCCTTTGTCCCTGCTGCTGTGGGCAGCTCGCTGCTGGAGCGGTAGGGAAGAACGCCAGGCATTTCATTGTTGCTCTGCTCATTGTTGCTCTGCAACGCTGACGCGACCAGACGAGGACGCTGACTTCATACCCCCAGAAGCGTTCTCCTACCACCCCAGGTGTCTCATCTTCATGGAGTTTTGACTGAGAATGACCCTAAGCCCGAGCGAAGCCTTGCTGACGAAGTGGCTGCTGACCTATTTTTACCAACGGCTGCCTTTCCCCCAAGAGTGGCTGCCGCAGGAAAGCTATTGGGTAGGGGGATCCCTGCGGGATGCTTACCTGGCTTGGCTGCGGAGCTGTGCTGCTGGGGATCCCGCTCGCGACGGTGGGATGGAGTCCTCAGCGTCGGTGGATTTGGACCTGATGTGCGCTGTGGATCCCGTGGGCTGGGCAGCGGCAGTGGCACGGCGGTTGGGGGCGGGCTTTGTGGTGTTGGATCCCGAACGGCAGATTGCCCGCATTGTGTTGGCAAAGTTGACCGTGGACGTGGGGCTGCAGGTGGGATCCACCCCTGAGGCGGATCTGGAGCAGCGGGACTTCACCTGCAATGCCCTGGCCTTGGATCTGCAACGGGAGCAACTGCTGGATCCCACGGGCGGACAAGCCGATATTCGCCAGGGCCGGATGCGCATGATCCACCCCGACAACCTCAGCGCCGATCCGGTGCGGCTGTTGCGGGGTTATCGACAGGCAGCTCAACTGGGGTTTGGGCTGGATCCGGCTACGCAAGAGGCAATCCGGGAGCGGGCCCCCCTTTTGGCCAACGTGGCGGCAGAACGAGTGCGGGCAGAGGTAGTGGCCCTCTTGGAGGCAGGGATCCCCGGGCTGGCTCACCTACAGGGGGCGGTGGCGGCGGGGTTGCTGCAGGCTTGGCTGCCCCACCTGAAACCGGAAAGTCCGGGCTTCCCTCAAGCTCAGGCGGTGTGGGAGTGGGCCGAACGCTGGCGACCGCTGTATCCCCGCACGCTGGCAGAGCTGGCCCAGCCCTTGACATCCTCACGCGAAGGGCGCGGCAGGCTGTTGGCAGTGGTGCTGGCGGCCTTGTTGTGGGATCCAGCGGGAACTGAGGACTCTGTCTTGCTGACGCGAACGGCAGAAAGGGTGGAAACCGAGCTGGAGCGGCTGCGCTTCAGCCGAGCGGAAATGCGGGCCATCCAAAAGCTACACCATCTTCTGCCTCAGCTTCAGCTTCTCCTGACGGACTCCCCCACCCCTGCGCAACAGTGGCGGCTTTATCAACAGGCGGGATCCCTGTTTGGTGGCCTGGCGCTGTTGGCGGTGGCTACGGGCGGCGACCCTCAAAAGCTAGAGTCTTGGCTCAAACGCTACGAAGACCCCCAGGATCCCCTGGCCCATCTGGTGCCCTTGCTGGATGGCCGCGATCTGCTGCACAGCTTGGGGGCCAAACCCGGCCCCTGGGTAGGCCAGTTGCTGCAAGACCTCCAGGAGGCGCAGGCTTGGGGGCAGATTCAAACTCGTGCCGAGGCGCTCTCTTTTGCCCGCCGGTGGCGTGGCCAGCAAAAAGACTAGCCGAAGCGATAGCCGAAGCCGCGCACCGTCACCAAATACTCTGGGTTGCTGGGATCCAGCTCCAATTTTTCCCGCAGCCAGCGGATATGCACATCGACGGTCTTGCTGTCGCCCATGAAGTCGGATCCCCAGATGCGCTCCAGAAGCTGTTCCCGCGTCCAAACGCGGCGGGGATTGGACATAAACAGCTCCAACAGGCGAAATTCCTTGGGGGAAAAACTCACCTCAACGCCCCGCACCAACACGCGGCACTCCTGGGTAAACATACACAGATCCCCGTAACGGAGCACCGTGGCATCGCTGGCTTGGGCCAGTTGTTGCCGACGCAACACCGAGCGACAGCGGGCGATCAGCTCCCGCATGCCGAAGGGCTTGGTCAGATAATCGTCGGCCCCCAGTTCCAAGCCCACCACCCGGTCGGTTTCGCTACTTTTGGCCGTCAACATCAGGATGGGAATCGTGTTGCCCTCCCTGCGCAGCAGCCTGCATAGATCCAAACCGTTCAAGCTGGGCAACATCAAATCCAGGATCATCAAATCCAGCCGCTCCGCCGTGTGCACCAACTCAAGGGCTTGCCGACCATCGGCGGCTTGTAAAACCTGATACCCCTGCTCTTCTAAAGCCAGGGCAACCGTTTCCCGAATGGCATCCTCGTCCTCCACCACCAGCAGGGTCTCCAGATGGGGAGCAGCTTCCTTGGCTTGAGGAAGTGAACCGGTCATGGAGAGGGTTGCTTCCATACAGAACTCCGTCGCGCCTGCGCATTTGCGGCCTCAACCCCCCAGAGCAGAGCGGGTCACGTAGCAATCACTGCCTCACAGGGGAAGAAGGGCAAGTGCCGCCACCGTCAACAGCAGCCCCCCGATAGGATATCAAACTTCCAGGGCAGGCCAATAAAGAGAACAGGGGCGGACTGACTTGCACAGGGCCTTGAGACGGCGAATGGAACCGAAAGGATTCCAAAAACCTGCAATTCAGGATGATTGATTTAAGATCTCTAATGTGGAGCCGCCCCTACCCACGCCTCATGGTGCTCTGCACCCCTCCCGCGAACGGCAACTCACGCTTTAAGGACTCCGTCCCGCTGTCGCGATTGGCCGGAAACCGGTTATGTCTGCTTCCCCTTCTGCACTCTGGGCCACTGGCGGAGCCATTCTGCGGCTGTTGCGCTGGCATAAGCCGGCAGGGCGATTGATTTTGATGATCCCGGCGCTGTGGGGAGCTTTTTTGGCCGGACGGGGAACGCCCCCTTGGCCGTTGGTCGGGATCCTGATTCTGGGCAGTTTGGCCGCCAGCGGAGCGGGCTGTGTCATCAACGATCTTTGGGATCGGGACTTAGATCCATTGGTGGAGCGCACCCGCCATCGCCCGTTGGCCAGCCGGGAGTTGACCGTTGGCGTCGGGATCCTGATGGCGGTGGTGAGTTTGGCCTGTGCGGCAGGGCTGGCGCTGTTTCTCAACCCGGTTAGCTTTGCCCTCTGTGTGGCGGCGGTGCCGGTGATCCTGCTCTATCCGGGGGCCAAGCGGGTGTTTCCGGTGCCGCAGTTGGTGCTGGCTCTGGCGTGGGGATTTGCCGTGCTCATCAGTTGGACGGCGGTGAGCGGCCAAGATGCCAACACACCCCTGTGGGAAGAGGGGCTGGGCTGGCTGTGGCTGGCCACGGTGTTGTGGACACTGGGATTTGATACCGTCTATGCTCTTGCGGATCGGGAGGACGATGAGCGGGCCGGGATCCATTCCAGCGCCCGTTTTTTCGGGCAGCGGACGCCGACGGCGGTAGGGCTATTTTTTTTGGGCACTGCCATCGCGCTGTTGGGGGTAGGCCTCAGCCTACGGTTGCATGGAGTTTATTTTGTCAGCTTGGCCATCGTCACTGTCCTCTGGGGCCGGCAAACCTGGCAGCTCCACCAAAGGAATGCCTCTCCCACCTTGTACCTGGCCATCTTCGGCCAAAATGTGGTGCAAGGGTTTATTCTGCTGGCGGGGATGATCGGCGGGTCCCTGCTGGCCTGAGGGATCCCCTGGCCTCTCGCATGGCCAGATGCCTCTCTGAAGAACGCCTTGCCCCTCAGCCGACGCTGGGGCTGCCTCTTTGGGAAGGGATCCCGACAAATCTCCGGACTGGCAGGAATCGGCCCAGGGCCATGGGCAAACGGTAGAATGAGACGACTAATTGCAGGATCCCAGCCTCCGATGGCCCCACTGAGCAGCGGTGAGCCTCCCTATGACATTCTTATTCTCTCAAACGGCCCTGGAGAGCTGACCACCTGGGTGCGTCCGGTGGTGATGGAATTGCGCCAGCAACTGCCTCAGGCACGCCTCTCCCTGGTGCTGTCCCCCTGCCCCCATGCTTCCGGGCAAGAGATGAAGATAGCGCAAGCGTTCGTCGACGTGGATCGGGTGCAGGATCCCGATTTTTTTCTGGCTTTTTTGCTTACTGGCCAAACCGAAGAAGCCTGGAATTGGGCCAAGCGAGGGGTGGTGCTGTTTCTGGGGGGGGATCAGTTTTTTGCCGTCTGGATTGCTCGCCGCTTGCGCTATCGGCTGGTGGTCTATGCTGAGCATCAACCCCGTTGGCGGCCTTGGGTACATGCTTTCGCCGTGCGAACCGAGGCAATCAAACGCCGCTACGATGGCGGACGGCTGCTGGGCCACCCTTGGGCCCACAAAATGCACGTTGTCGGGGATTTGATGGCGGATGGCGTAGCCAGCGCTGTCTATTTGCCGGGGGTGCCCCTTTCCGGCTGGCTTGGCAGCAGATCTCCTGCCGCTGCCTCCAAACCCACGGCAGGCTTTTCTTCCCCAACCCAAGCCTTTGGCCTGCTCCAAGATGCATCTCCCAGCTCCATCGGCGAGGGGGAGCCTGTAAGAACTGCGCCAGAGAGAGTGGGGAACCGCTTCACCGATGAAGAATTGCTACCGCGCGGCTGGCAGCGTCTGAGCGATGAGAACCGCACCCACTACCAGGTGGGGCTGCTCCCAGGCTCCAAGCCAGCCAAGCTCTCCTTGGGGGTGCCATTGGTGTTGGCTGTGGCCGATGAGCTGCGACAGATGCTGCCGAATGTCCGCTTTGTGATCCCGGTGGCCCCAGGACAAACCCCCCAGTCGTTGGCAGCCTATGCCCATCCCAAGCTCAATCCCGATATGGCTTTGATCTATGGCACCTCAGCCATTCTGGAGCAGACCAATCTGGGATCCCAGTTTGTTACCCCCTTTGGCAGCACGGTGCAATTGTGGACGAGCTTCCCCGCCTATTCTGTGCTGGCCAACTGCGATCTCTGTCTGACCACCATTGGCGCCAACACCGCCGAGCTGGCTTATTTGGGGGTGCCGATGATCGTGGTGATCCCCACCAACAAGCTGGAGGCAATGCGCGCCTGGGATGGGATCCTCGGCCTGTTGGCCCACCTTCCGGGCTTGGGCACTTGGCTGGCCCGCGTCTTCAATAGGATTGCTCTGCGTTGGCTGGGCCACTTGGCTTGGCCGAACATCTGGGCGGGGCGAGAGGTGGTGCCAGAGTTGCGGGGCCATTTGCGCCCGGTGGCCGTGGCCGAGCAAATGCGAGTTCTGCTGGAAGATCCCCAGCGCCGTCAGCAAATGCAGACAGAACTGCAGCGGCTGGGGGGAAGGCCGGGAGCCGCGCAAGCCATTGGAGAACTGGTGGCTCAGCAGTTGAGTAAAGGCTAGGGCAGAAGGCAATTTGCTTGAGCTCGACCCAGTGGAGAGTTGCGCGAGGAGCTCCCTTGGCGCGATTGGAGATCTCTCCTTGCTGCCGGCAAAAAGTGCTAAAAGGGGAGTGGAGGTTCCTAAACGGAGACCATTCATGCTGACGGAGGCCGAGCAGTCGGCGGTGGAAAGCCCCAAAATGGGGGAGGGCAATTCTCTCCCTGCTGGCAAGCCGGAGCCAAAACTGGGGTTCTGGCAGCAATTTTGGGAGGATGTTGATTGTGTCTTCGATCGGGATCCGGCAGCACGCAATCGCTGGGAGGTCATCTTCACTTATCCCGGTGTGCATGCTCTGTTTTTGCACCGCATCGCCCACTGGCTGTGGAAACGGCGCTGGTTTTTCCTAGCGCGGCTGCTCAGCTTCTTGGCTCGTTCTTTCACATTGATTGAAATCCACCCGGCAGCCAAGATTGGGCGGCGCTTTTTCATTGACCACGGCTGTGGGGTGGTGATCGGTGAGACGGCAGAAATTGGCGATGATGTTACCCTCTACCACGGGGTCACCTTGGGGGGTACCTCTTGGAACAAGGGCAAACGTCATCCCACCCTGGAAAATGGGGTGATTGTCGGCACGGGGGCAAAGATTCTGGGGCCGGTTCGCATTGGGGAAAAAGCTCGTATCGGAGCCAACGCGGTCGTGATTCAGGATGTAGCTCCCGGCATGACGGTGGTTGGGATCCCAGGCCGTGCGGTCATCCCGCCCCATCAGCGCCGCATCCCCGCCCATGGCATTGACCTGGATCACCATCTCATGCCTGACCCAGTGGGACGGGCTATCGAACAGTTGCTGCACCGTATCCAAGATCTGGAAGCCCAGGTGGCCCGCCTTAACCGGGAGCGGGAACAGGTCCGGCAGGATCAGGTGAGAGGCGAAGCAGAATATTCCTGATCCGTCCTGCTGATGCGAACGATCTGAAGATTTGTCTGAACCAGGTGGCTGGACAAGAGGGTTCAGCTTTCGGGGTATGCTGTGAGAGCGCTGGGCTGGGTATCCCGGCCAGCTTTTTCCTCTGGGCCCTTCTCTACTGGATAACGCCTCCAATGCCCCTTGCTACTGCGCAACGCTGTCGCGAACAGGATTCTGTACCGTTGGCTTTGTTGAGTGTATCCGACAAAACCGGACTGATCCCGCTGGCCCAGTCCCTCGTGCAAGAGCATGGCTTTCAACTGCTCAGCAGTGGGGGAACCGCCAAGGCGCTCTCAGAAGCTGGGATCCCGGTCACCCCTGTCTCTGCCCACACTGGCGCGCCGGAAATCTTGGGGGGAAGGGTGAAGACGCTGCACCCCCGCATCCACGGCGGCATTTTGGCCCGCCTGGAATGCAGCGAAGACCGGGCAGACCTAGAGGCGCTGGGGATCCCTCCCATCCAACTGGTGGTGGTCAACTTCTACCCTTTTGAACAGACAGTGGCCCAGGCAGGAGTGTCTCTGGAGGAAGCTTTTGAGCAGATCGATATCGGCGGGCCCACTTTGGCGCGGGCGGCAGCCAAAAATTATCCCTACGTTACGGTGCTGACGGATCCCAGCCAGTACCCCCAGTATTTGCAACTGCTCTCCGGGGCCTATGGGGAAACAGAGCGGCTGGCGTTTCGCTTCCAGTGTGCTCGTCGGGCCTTTGAGCAGGTGCTGGCCTACGACCGCGCCATCGTCACCTACCTGGCTCGCCTGGAGCTAGCAGGTCCCTCCCAGTCCTCCGCAGCTGCCGCTGAAGACAGGTTTCAACTGCAAGGGATCCTGTGGCAACGCCTGCGCTACGGGGAAAATCCCCATCAAGCTGCCACTTGGTATGTGACGGATCCGGCTGCCCCCGGCTGGCACCGGGCTAAGCAGTTGCAGGGGAAGGAGCTGAGCTACAACAACCTGCTGGATCTGGAGGCGGCCCGTGCCCTGGCGGCAGAGTTAACCTTGTTACTCCGCAATGCTGATGCGACGCGGCCCACTGACGGGAAGGGCTCTGTGTCTTCTGGCTCTGCTCGGAGGGAGTTCTTGCAACCTGAACAAGCGGTGGCGGTGGTGGTTAAGCACAACAACCCCTGCGGGGTGGCCATTCGCCCATCGCCGGCTGCCGCCCTCGAGGCTGCCCTGGCTGCTGATCCAGTTTCGGCCTTTGGGGGCATCGTCGCCCTCAACCAACCCTTGGACGCAGAGACCGCCCGACGGCTGGTGGAGCCTTTTTTGGAGTGTGTGGTGGCTCCCGATTGCACTCCAGAAGCGGCTGAGCTACTGTCAGTCAAAAAGAACTTGCGGGTCTTGATCTTGCCGGACTTGTGTGTGGGGCCTGCCCAAACAATCCGCACCCTGGCCGGGGGCTTTCTGGTGCAAGACGCCGATTCACCTGTTGCTCTGCAACGCTGTCGCGACCAGGAACCGACGCAAACCGACAGCCCCCCTTCTTGGCAAGTGGTCACCCAGCGCCAGCCCACACCGGAGGAGTGGGCGGATCTGGAATTTGCCTGGATAGTCTGCAAACATGTGAAATCCAACGCCATTGTCGTCGCCAAGCAGGGACAGACGCTTGGCATCGGAGCCGGACAAATGAATCGGGTGGGAGCAGCGGAGATCGCTCTCCAGCAGGCGGGATCCCAAGCAGCAGGAGCTGTTTTGGCCAGCGATGGCTTCTTCCCCTTTGCCGACAGCGTGGAGATGGCTGCCCAAGCAGGGATCCGCGCCATCATCCAGCCGGGGGGGAGCATCCGCGATGCCGATTCCATTGCTGCTGCCAACGCTGCCGGTATTGCCATGGTTTGCACCGGCATACGTCACTTTCTGCACTGAGCCCGCCTTTCTGCTCAAGAGAGAAATCTTCCCAAGAGAGACAAAGAGTAGGGAGTATCCTCAACTTTAGGGCAACCCCCAGGCTCTGGCCCGCTCTGCCAGCCAGCCCTCAGCCCGCAAATTCTCCAGTTCTCGGCGCACCCGCAGCCGCAATTCGGCGTGCTGCAGCCCCTTGGGCATGGCAATGCCCAGCCCCACCGTTGCCAAGGGGGATCCCAGAAATTGAAACTGTTGCTCCGCAGCGCTTTCGCGACGGGGATGCTCTGCTAGCCACCCTGCCAGCACCGAGCGATCTGCTGCCCACCCCTGCACCGCCCCTTTCAGGAGCAGTTCCGCCCCTTCTCGGTAGGAATCGACAGGCACCAACTCCACCCCTGGCAGGTATCGATTCAGCAGGGGAATGGCGCTGGAGCCGCGCAAGACCGCAACGCGACCGCCCCGCAAGTCCGACCAGCTTTCCCAGTTGTGGGAACGAGCCACAACCAAGCTGGGGCCGTCCTGGTAGTAAGCAGAGGTAAACTCCACTTGGCGTGCCCGATCGGGTGTAATGCCGATCTGAGCAATGGCCAAATCCACCTGGCCGTCAGCCAGCACCTGCAGCCGCTCTACATTCGAGACCGGCACCAACTCCACAGCCTCTGCCGAGCCCAACAGCCGGGATCCCAGCTCACAAGCCAGCTCGATCTCAAACCCCTGCAGATCCCCTTGGGGAGTGCGAAACCCCAGCGGCCTCAAGTTGTCTTTTACGGCAACGCGCAGCCGTCCAGAATCCACAATCTCCGGCCAAGGACGAGCCACAGTAGGGATCCCTCTCCCCAGGCAGGCGAGGGCCAGAATGGCTGCCAGGAAGGACTTCTGGATAGCCGTCGGAACCTCCTCAGGAGGCGCGAGACTGGCGCGCTGCCTCCACCACCTGGGTAAAGGCCTCTGGATCCAGGAAAGCCAAGCGGGCCAACATTTTGCGGTTGAGCTGGATATTGGCTTTTTTGAGACCATCGATGAACTCGTGGTAACGCAGGCCCTGGGCACGGGTGGCCGCGTTGATGCGGGTAATCCATAGGCGACGAAAATCCCGCTTCTTGCGGCGGCGATCCCGGTAGGCGCTGCGCAAAGCCTTCATCACCTGCTGGTTGGCGGTGCGGAACAGCTTTGAACCAGCTCCCCGAAAGCCTTTGGCCAGCTTGAGGATCTTTTTGCGGCGCTTGCGGGCGACATTGCCCCGTTTGACTCTCATGGCAGTAACTCAATAGGAACTTGAACAAACTCAAACTGAAGGGTAGAAGCACTCCGTCCTGCTAACGGGATCGGAACTGCTGTCGCCAATGCCAGCCCCTGAAATCTTCTTGCCGGCGCGAGCGGGATCCCGGCTAGTGGGTGTTGGGCAACATCAGGCGCACATTGACCACATCCCGCTTGTCCACCAGGGCCACACCAGCCAATTTGCGTTTGCGCTTGCTGGTTTTGTGCTCCAGCAAGTGGTTGTGCCCGGCCCTGCGACGCATAAACTTGCCGCTGCCGGTCAGGCGGAAGCGCTTGGCTGCTGCCTTGCGGGTTTTGATTTTGGGCATGATGACAACCCCAGAATATGCGGGGCCAGAGCTAAAGGTCACAGCTTTCTAGGATAAGCCATAGAAGAACAAGAGGGCAAATGCCAAGGTTCGTCCCGCTGAGGCAAGGGAAAGGGGTCGAGAAACTCTCAGGAGACTGAGTTTTGAGGCTCCAGCAGCAGCACTTGCCAGCGCAGCAAGCGTTGCAGTTGCTCAAAGCTCAGGGGGCACTCTAGGCCAGCCTGGATCTCTTGGACGGTGCGGATCCCGTCCACCTGTTGGAGAAAGGCGAAGGCTTCTTCGCTCAGGGAGATGGCTTCGTAAGCATAGTTGAAAATGCTCCGCCCCGGCCACAGGCCCAGACAGGGGCTGAGGTGGGCAATGGCTGATGCTACACTTTCCGGGCTTGTCCATTCCCAGCAGCGGATGGGGGGCTTGCCGAGAAACAGCTCGTAGTGGGCTACCACCGGATCCAGCAGCTCGATCAGGCGATAGCGTTCCGGTTCCGGCAGCTGAGCCGCCTGAGCCAGCAGGGCCTCGTCCTGGCCCAACACCCGTTCCAGCCGCCAAAACTCCGGGTTGGAAAAGCGCAGAAACTGCAGTCCGGAAGCCCGGATTAATTCAAACAGAGTCTCGATGGTGTAGTCCACTTCCTGGGGGTGCAGGTACATATCGGCGAAGCATTCGTCGTCCACGTTCTCGATGGCCCAGCGGGCCCGTTCTTGCTGCTGGATGCGGTTGGTTTCCGGCAAGATCTCGAAAAGGCGGCGGCCCACCTGGAGACCCCTCTGCAATTGCTCCGCCGAGGCAAGGGTCTGGTGTTCAGAACCTGTTACCAGCAGGCGGATGGCCTTTTGCATGAGGCGGATTTCGTGGCGGCCCAGCTCACCATACACAAACAGGTGCAAGAGCCCGCCGGGAGCCAATTTGCCGGCCAAAGCCTGCAGCCCCGCTAGCGGATCGGGCAGGTGGTGGAGCACGCCCACGCAGTTGATGAAGTCAAACTGCCCCGGCAGCTGGTCGATGTCGTAGACGTTGAGCTGGCGAAACTGCACCGGCGGTGCCTGGGAAGCCCGACAACGGGCCTCGGCAATCTCCAGGGCGCGGCTGCTCAGATCAAAGGCCCAAATTTCTGCGTTGGGGTTTTGGTGGGCAATGTATTCTGTTCCCACTCCCGAGCCACAGCCCGCATCCAGAATGCGCACCTTGCGCCGACCCGGATGGGATCCCGTACAAAAGGCATGGGCCTGGGGCCAACTCCAGCGCCAATTCCACCCTGGCGGGGGAACAGTGCCGATGGGCTGCGGGGGGAAGGGGTAGAGCTCGTAGAGCTGCCGCACTTGGTTGAGGATTTGTTCGGCGCTGGGGGAGTTGGGCTGCATGGACTATCTGTTGGAGCCAGCAAGACTATAGTGACAATATCCCCCTCTCAAACTCCTGCTGAGCCTACTGTTATGAAAGTGCTCCGCACCGCTAGCGCGAACGCTTCTGCTCATCCTCTACAGACCGGCCTCACCTTCGACTGGATCAGGCTGACGGCTGAGCTCAAAAAGATTCTGGATCCCCAGCGGGTGATCAGCAAGCCGGAGGAGCTGCTGGTTTACGAATGCGATGGGCTGGTCAGCTACCGGCAAAGGCCGGCGCTGGTGGTGCTGCCCCGCACAACAGAAGAGGTAGCGCAGGTGGTGAAGCTGTGCAGCCGCTACCAGGTGCCCTTCGTGGCGCGGGGATCCGGTACGGGCCTCTCAGGGGGAGCCCTGCCGGTGGAAAATAGCGTCGTCATCGCCACCACCCTGATGAAGCAGATCCTGGAAATCGACCTGGACAACCGCTGCATGGTGGTGCAGCCGGGGGTTATTAACACTTGGATTACCCAGGCCGTGGCCGCCCAAGGCTACTTTTATGCGCCGGATCCCTCTAGCCAGTCGGTTTGCTCCATCGGCGGCAATGTGGCGGAGAACTCCGGCGGTGTCCACTGCCTCAAGTACGGCGTAACAGCCAACCACATTCTCGGCCTGACGGTGGTGCTGCCGGATGGGGAGGTGGTGTGCTGGGGAGGCAAGATCCCGGAGATGCCCGGCTACGACTGGGTGGGGCTGTTTGTGGGATCCGAGGGCACCCTGGGCATTGCCACCGAGATTACCCTGCGCTTGCTCAAGGCCCCGGCTCAGGTGCAGGTTTTGCTGGCAGACTTTGACAGTGTGGAAGCGGCGGGATCCACCGTCTCCGACATCATTGCTGCCGGGATCATCCCCGCCGGCCTGGAGATCATGGATAACTTCAGCATCAATGCCGTGGAAGATGTGGTTCAGTTGGGCTACTACCCGCGGGATGCGGCGGCCATTTTGCTGGTGGAGGTGGATGGGCTAGAGCTGGAGGTGGAGGAAGCCGGCCAACAGGTGAGGGCGCTGTGCTTCAAAAATGGGGCGCGACAGGTGCAAGTCGCATCCGACCCGGAAGAGCGGGCGCGGGTGTGGAAAGGACGTAAGGCAGCATTTGCCGCCATGGGCAAGCTCAGCCCCAACTACTATGTTCAGGATGGGGTGATCCCCCGCAGCCAGCTAGCCTTTGTCTTGAAGGAAATCGAGCGCCTCAGCCGTGAGTACGGTTATCCGGTGGCCAATGTGTTTCACGCTGGCGACGGCAATCTGCACCCCTTGATCCTCTACGACGAGTCGGTGCCGGGATCCCTGGAGCAGGTGGAGAAACTGGGGGGCGAGATCCTTAAGCTCTGCGTGCGCTTGGGGGGCAGCATCTCCGGCGAACATGGCATCGGGGCAGACAAACGCTGCTACATGCCGGAAATGTTTACGCCTGCCGATCTGGAGAGCATGCAATGGGTGCGGCAGGTGTTCGACCCCCAGCACATCGCCAACCCCGGCAAGATCTTTCCCACCCCCCGCACCTGCGGTGAGTCAGCCCACGCCCACAGCCAACCAGAATGGCAAGGGATCCCAGTCTTTTGATTTTGAAAGTTTGAAGGTGCTCCGAACCGCTGGCGTGATTGGAATAGCCCTCAGGCTGGGATCAGCCGGCTTGGCGTTGCTGCTGCAGCTCGGCAAAGGCTCGACAGAAGTCTTCCTGTTGGATGACCAGGGTTTTGGCATCCACCGTCTCGGAAGTGGCGCGGTGGCGGCGGATGGCGGCAATGGCGGCGCGGTTGCTGAGCAGGGCCAGGTCGGCACCACTCCAACCTTCGGTCTGCTCGGCCCAACCCTGTAAGTCCACATCAGGCCCCAGGGGACGCTTGCGGTTGTGAACGGCCAAAATTTCCCGTCGCCCGCTGCGATCCGGCAGCTCCACGCTCAGGTGCAGCTCCAACCTGCCGGCCCGGGTGAGGGCGGGATCCAAACTGGCTTTGCGGTTGGTGGCGGCCACCACCAACACCCCCTGGCTGGGGCGGATCCCGTCCAGCTCTGCCAGCAGCTGCCCCAGAACGCGGTCGCTGACCCCACTATCCCCGGAGTAGCTTCCCCGCGCCGGGGCGAGGGTGTCGATCTCGTCGATGAAGATGACACAGGGGGCGCATTGGCGGGCGCGGGCAAAAAGTTCCCGTACCGCCTGCTCGGAGGATCCCACCCATTTGCTCAAGAGCTCCGGGCCGGAGACGGCAATGAAGTTAGCCTTGGCCTGGGAAGCGATGGCTTTGGCCAACAGGGTTTTGCCAGTGCCAGGGGGGCCGCTGAGGAGGATGCCCTTGGGCGCTTGGGCCTGAGCCTGCTCGTACAACTCAGGGTGCAGCAGGGATCCCTCGATGGCCTCTTGCAAAATCTGCTTGGCGTGCTCCAGGCCGCCAATTTGATCCCAGCTCACCTGCGGGGATTCAATCTCCACCGAGCGCAGCACCGCCGGCTTCACCTGTTGCAGAGCCTGTTGAAAATCCGCTGCGGTTACCGTCAGGGACTCGGGGATGGGGGATCCCAAATCGGGCACCTGCCGCCGCAAAGCCGCATAGGCTGCTGCCTGGCACAGGCCCCGCAGATCTGCCCCCACAAAGCCCAGCGTCTGATCCGCCAGGCTGTCCAGATCCACATCCTCCGCCAAGGGCATGCCGCGGGTGTGGATGGCCAGGATCTCCCGCCGCCCCTCCCGGTCCGGCACCTTGAAGATCACCTCCCGATCAAAGCGCCCCGGTCGCCGCAGAGCCGGATCCAGAGCCTCGGGCCGGTTGGTGGCTGCCAGCACCACGATCCCCTTTTGGGCCACAAACCCGTCCATCAGCCCCAGCATCTGGGCCACCAGGCGTTTTTCCACCTCCCCCTCGACAGTGGCGCGGTTGGGCACTAGGGCATCGATTTCGTCAATAAACACCAGACAGGGAGCCGATTTGGCTGCCTTTTCAAACAGTTGCCGCAGGCGCGCCTCCGCCTCGCCGTAGTACTTGCCGATCAGCTCCGGGCCGACAATGGCGATGTAGTTCACCCCCAGGCTCTCGGCCAGGGCGCGGGCCGTCAGGGTTTTGCCGGTGCCGGGGGGGCCTACCAACAACACGCCGCGGGGCGGATCCAACCCCAGCTTGGCCAGCAGATCGGGCCGCTTGAGGGGGATCTCCACCATCTCCCGCAGCGCTTGGAGCTGTTCCCTCAGTCCCCCCACATCCTTGAGGCGTGGCCCAGCCCAAGACTCTGGGCGGTCGGCAGAAGTTGCTGGCGGGTCGGGCACAGCGGCCTTGGACGGTTCCTGGAAGCGAACCGCAGACATCACTTGGGGCTCGCTGCTCCAGGGGGGATCCCCCGTTTGGGCAGGGCTGCGGCGGCGGGGGATGGAGCCGGAAGGGGGAATAGAACTGCCCAGAGGACGGGCCTGGATGCGGACTTCGGTTCGCAGCTCTCCACTTTGCTTTTTCTCGTCCAGCTTCTGAGCCAGCTCGATCAACTGCTCAATGCCCTGTACAAAGTCACTTAAATTGGCCATAGCCGGGATTTTCCATCCACACAAGTTATCTGCAAATTGACCCGCCAGAGGTGCTAACTCATCCCCTGCCTGGCCAGCTCAGGTGAGGAGAGTTCCACGGCTAGATGCTCAGTATGATACCCTTCACTGCGGCTGCCGTCGGTGTTGGGCAAGGAGAATCTGCTCTCGGATCCAGCCCAGCCAGGGCTCCAGCCCGTCGCCCGTCTTGGCAGAAAGACAAAAAATCGGCACAGAAGGGTTGATCTCGCGGATATTGGCCTGGATCCGATCCAAATCCACCTCCAACACAGGAACCAGATCCACTTTGGTGATCAGCAGACAATCCGCCTCTCGAAACATGATTGGGTACTTGAGAGGCTTGTCTTCCCCTTCTGTGACGCTGAGCAGTGCTACCTTGGCGTGTTCCCCCACCTCAAACTCCGCCGGGCAGACCAAGTTGCCGACATTTTCCACCAGCAGCAAATCCAGTTGTTGGGGATCCAGCAGTGCTTCCAATTGCTGCAAGCCCCCGGCCACCATGGCCGCATCCAAATGACAGGCCCGCCCCGTGTTGATGGCAATCACCGGGATCCCGTAGCGACGCAACCGCTCCGCGTCCAGTTGGGTCGTCATGTCTCCCTCGATCACCGCCAGGCGCAGCGAGCCGGCAAGAGCGACCACGGTTTTCTCCAGCAAAGACGTCTTACCCGCCCCCGGCGCGCTCATGAGGTTCAGACAGGTTACTCCCCAGGCATCAAAATGCTCCCGGTTGTGGTCGGCCTGGTGTTGATTGGCGTGGAGCAGGTTAATCCCCAGATCCAAGACTTGGTGCATGGCACAACCCGTGTTGCGGTTGAGGAGAAAACGCTCTAGCTGCGGAAAGAGCTGGATTCGGCCACCGTAGGGGTGGGAGAAGGGCCGACGGAGAGTTTACGCACCTCGGAGCAGAAAGAAGCCATGCTGAAGCCACCGAACCGCTTGACAGTGCTGGCCCGCAGGCGCAAGTTGGGGCTGGCAAACCAAATGCGCTCTTCCGATTCGGTCATCTCATACTGGGTGTAGAGGGTGAGGGCGCCATCGGATCCCATGACATAGGTACCGGCCACCGGTACTTTCTCAGCGTAGCCCTGATCCCGCAGCAACTGCCCGCGCATGGGATCGGTCTCATCGGGGATAGGTACCAGCACCACGTCTCCCTTGTACTCTTCGTTGTCCCACTCCTGCTCGCCATCCCACCGCACCCGCGCTGCTCCCACAGCTCGTCGGGGATCCACCCTGAACAACTCGCAAACCCGGATGACTGCTGGATCGGTTGCCGCAAGGGTGGCAATTTGTAGCCGCGACCTCCCACCCTCAGAGCGGCGAAAAGCCAAGTGATGGCTGGTGCGTTGGCACATCCACTCCCCAGCACTGAGGGCGAAAAACTCCATTACGGTCATCATGGCCGACGCGGATCCTCATCGATGGAACAGGGTTTGCCGATCTTAGCTTGCAGAGCAACTCAACGGTTTAGCTAACGGTGGTGCGGGGGCAATCAGTCCTGCGCTCTACCCGCAGGGTAAGCACCGGGATACAGGGATCCCCACCATACCCCTGAGCGAAATCTGTAGCAAAACCTACTTATGCTGGTGTAACCTACAAGCACCGGATTGATCCAGATGCCTCTCAACAAGCCGCTCGCGTCAGCGGGACGGAGGCCTTGCTGTTGGCGTGGCTGGAGATTGGCCGGGACGTATACAACTACACTTTGCCGGAAATCAACGAGTGGATAGCATCTTGCTCTTGGCCGGTGGACAGGGGTTCCTGGGTGCAGGAGTCCATCCTGTCTGCCGATGCACCGTTCCCTGGGATTAGACTTGTTTTGCAAGCTGGCAGTAGCCAGGGAGGCTGGGGAAGGGGAACCACCTGTCCAGTCGGTCTGTCGGGGGTTGTAGACCCAGACAAGTGGCGTGGGGCAGGAATGCCCGACCGCGAGGTAAGGACTCCGTCCTGCTGACGGGAAGGGTGGCCCGCGTCTGTCCACAGGACGAGCGCCGGGAGGATGTCACCATAATCCCCTGCCCAAAGGCAGAGGATTCTGGCTCTTGGTTCCAAGACAGCACTTGCCGTATCGGGTTGCCCCTTTACGACAGCGGTGCCCATCTCCCCAAGCGGGGCAGTTCCCTTCTGCCCTAAGTACCGTTGAAGAGAAAGGGCAAAACCTAAAGGGCAAAACCTATTTAGGTTGCTTGCGTAGTCGCCGGACTACCGGGTTTTTTAAGTGGTTGACTACTCTACTACTGGTCTAGAGTACAGCACAAAAGCTGCCGTGAACGGCAGGGCTTTAGACCCAATTCTTTGGTAAAACAATTGCCAATAAAATGCCAATAAAAGGCTACCCGCTTGCTCGCCTTGCAGGGGCCAACTCAAGCGCTAGGCCAAGAGAGCCAAGGTTTTTTTAACTCAGCACAGGTGTCTTTGGGGCAAGGGATCCATCCGACAAGCGCCAACCGACTGCCAGTTGTTTCTAACTGACGGCCACGGGCGACTTAGCGGCAGCAGCAGCGCGATTTTCCTCTTCCTCAGGAGGGACAACGGCAAACTCGATGTGATTGAGCAGGGTGGTCACGAAGGCGAAGAGCAGGAAAGGCAGGGAGATCACCAAAATCAGAGCAATGGTGAGAAAAGCGTAGAGGGGGCTATTCATCAGGGAGAGGGCAGCGGCCAAGCTGGCAAAGATGACAATCAGCCAAACGATGATCTGGCCGTAGATATCTCCAAAGGAGAGGGTGCAGGTGAAGCGGTAGCGGGTGTGGGTGTTCATGGCAGTTCCTCTGGATAGCCTGGATGGTTCGATCCTAAGGACAGATCAAGCCCCATCCTGAGAAATATGTCGAGATTTTAGACGAGAGACGAGGAGATGCCTCTCTTTGCTAAGAAATATCTCAAGAATCGGCTGAGAAAGAGGGGATCCGCCGTCTGGAAGGAGGCAGGATGCTACCCTCAAGATTGGGAACCGTTTCTTGTAGGCAGCAGCCATGTGTATTTGTATTCACTGCTACTACGTGGATCGCTGTACCACCTACCATGCCGTGGAAGCGCAGCATCAGCAACCTCATCTCACACTGACGCCGGATTTTGAGCCGCAGGGCCCCCAGATCAATGTCAATATCCGCAATGGGGGCACCGAGATGGAATGGGATGTGGTGGGCTGCCAGAGCTTTCGCGAGGAACGGAACAAATGGGCGCGACTTCGTCCCTATGAGGCGGTTCCCACGTAAGATCCAAGAGCGGCCTGGATTTCCAGGGAGTTTCTTGCCCGGCCAGGTTAGAACTCTTCAGTATGGCAGTTCGGCTCTCCCAGTCTGAGAGGTTTGATGGGGGCTGGAGAGGTTTTTGTCGAGTTTCGAGAGATTGGAAGACTATGATGCTGGCCTCAAGCCCTACAGCGCTGCCAGTGGATGCCCGTCAACAGGTGAGCCAATTCATGCAGCGCCTACAAGATGACATCTGTGCCCGTCTGGAGGCCCTAGACGGAAAAGCCAAGTTTCGGGAAGACCGTTGGGAACGCCCTGGAGGAGGGGGCGGGCGCTCGCGGGTCATTCAGCAGGGAGACGTGTTTGAGCAGGGGGGAGTCAATTTTTCCGAGGTGTTCGGATCCCATCTGCCCCCTTCGATTCTGAAACAGCGTCCAGAAGCGGCAGGGCATCCTTTCTACGCCACAGGCACCTCTATGGTGTTGCATCCTCGCAACCCCTATGTGCCGACGGTACACCTGAACTATCGCTATTTCGAGGCGGGGCCGGTTTGGTGGTTTGGGGGCGGGATGGATCTCACCCCCTATTACCTGTTTGAGGAGGATGCGGCCCATTTTCACCGCACCCTCAAGGCAGCCTGTGACCGCTTGGATCCCGTCTACTACCCAGTTTTCAAGATCTGGTGCGATCGCTACTTTTTCCTACCTCATCGCGGCGAGGCGCGCGGCGTTGGCGGCATTTTCTTCGACTATCAGGATGAACGCCCTGGGCTGCTCTATCGGCCTGAAGGCCAGGCGGAAGGGGATCCCGAACAACTGGCTTCTGAGCCACCATCGTTACAGGTGCGGGTGGGATCCCGCAGTTGGGAACATCTTTTCGAGTTGGTGCAAACCTGTGGCGACGCCTTCTTGCCGGCCTATGTGCCGATTGTGGAGCGGCGGCAGGGGATGGAATGGGGGGAGAGAGAACGGCAATTCCAGCTCTATCGTCGCGGGCGCTACGTGGAGTTCAACTTGGTCTATGACCGCGGCACGATCTTTGGACTCCAGACCCAGGGCCGCACCGAGTCGATCTTGATGTCTTTGCCGCCATTGGTGCGCTGGGAATATGGCTACGAGCCCCAGCCGGACACGTGGGAAGCTAAGCTCTACCAGGTGCTCCGCCAGCCCCAGGATTGGGCGTAGGCCGGCCATACCCCGTCTCTGCTTCTGAGGATCCGTGGCGTGTTTTCTCCTTTCCCCCTCACCTACCGCGTTCAGCCCCCCCGACAGGGCGGCTTAGGACCCGCGCCTGCGTTGGTAATGCTGCACGGGATCGGCAGCCACGAGGGGGATTTGTTCCAGTTGGCCCCCTATCTGGATCCTCGGTTGGCGGTGATCAGCTTGAGAGCCCCTATTCCTTGGAGTGGAGGCGGGTTTGCCTGGTTTGAAATGGCCTGGACGCCAGAAGGGCTGGTGGGGGATCCCCACCAGGCGCGCGGTAGCCTCCAGCTCCTGAGCCGCTTTCTAGAACAGACGCTGCCCAATGGGATCCCGGGGATTGCCTTGGATCCCAGGCAGGTGTATTTGCTGGGGTTTAGCCAGGGGGCGATCATGAGCCTGTACTTGGCTCTGACCCAGCCGGAGAAGCTGGCGGGGGTGGTGGCAATGAGTGGGCGCCTATCTCCAGAGATCCTGGCCGAGGCGGTGGAGCCGGAGCGGATGAAACACCTGGCCATCCTGGTGGTTCATGGCACTGCTGATGCTGTTTTGCCGATTGCTTTTGGCCGTCAGATCCGGGATTATTTTGCCCCGCTGCCACTGAACTTTACCTATCGCGAGTACGAGATGGGCCATGAAGTTTCCCCGGAGAGCCTGCGGGATATTCAGGTGTGGTTGCAAAACCTGTTGGATAGGAGAGATTCGGAAGTGAAAACCTGAAGAAGTTTGACCCAATTGGGATGACCCTAATTCAGGTGTTGAGCAAGGCTGTGCAGCACTTAGCAAGCTCCTCAATGGCACAGCTCCGGTTCTCGCCATCTTCAGGGTTTCGAGGGGCAAGTGATAGGGATCCCTGCCCCATTCAGTTTTCCGGCTCTCCTTCGGGTTCGGATGTCAGAATATGGTGATTAATTGTTAAAGCGTTAAAGCCGGGCAGAATGAGCACTTAGTACCGATGCTCCCCTACCCAGAGGCCGACCAATGCTGCCTTGCCCCAGGGATCCACTTTCACTTCTGCCCGCGTGGCTTCAGGGTAACGCCGAATATCTTCTTCCAAGGCATCTCCAGCTGCTTCGGGAATAAAAAATTCTTCGGTTCCCAACTTGAGCTGCCACCCGTCAAACCAGCCTCGCAGTACTTTCTCTTCAGGCTGCAAATCTTTGGGCATCTCCCGGCTGACACCGATTGCTTGCCAAGGTTGAGTTGGCTCCCCTGCGGGGGGAGCCAAGCGCAGATAAAGGATCCCTGGGGTCTCCAATTCAGGTGACCAACCCGGCAGTTGCTCTAGGGTGGAGCGTCGAGCGACGACGTAGCCCAAGGTCACGTACCGGCCCCGCAAAAGGTCATAGGGATCCACAGGGGCCGTTTGCAGGTAGATCGTGGTTCCGACAGCAAGAGTCAGCGCTTGCCGAGCCGGTATCAGCAGAACGATACCCAGCTGCAGCAGTAGGGGTAGCCAAAACCGCCATTTGGGCAGGGATCCCTTCTGAGAAAGATTCGACGGGCTAGCCATAGCAGCCAGAGAGAGTGACCTCTCTCTTATGGCACAGGTTTGCCAATCCCGGACAGAAGCGGGTAGAAGTGCCCCACTGGCCCCTGACCTGACCCGATGGCCAAAGGATGTCGCAGCGCTTCTGTTACATAGGCTTTGGCCGCCACTGTGGCCGCCAAGGGATCCCTGCCCCAGGCCATCTGTGCTGCAATGGCCGCCGAGAGGGTACAGCCGGTGCCGTGGGTGTGGCGGGTGGGGATCCGCTCTGTTTTCAGCACTTCCAGTCGCTCGCCATCGAACCACACATCCACCCCCTGCAGTTCCCCCGGCATACCCCCACCTTTGACCAACACCGCTCCACAGCCCAGGGTGCGAATCTGCTGAGCCGCCGTTTGCATATCCGCCAGGGACTGCAGCTGCAGCCCCGTTAAAATTTGCGCCTCATAGCGATTGGGGGTCAGCACCTGGGCCAAGGGGATCAGCCGCTCGCGGATGGCCTGAATGGCTTCATCTGCCAGCAACTTTGCTCCCGTGCGGGACACCATCACCGGATCCACCACCAGAGGCCGCAACGCCCAGCGCTCCACCTGATGGGCTACCTCCAGCACGATCTCGGCATTCAGCAACATGCCCGTCTTGATCCCTTGCACCCCAATGTCCTGCACCACGGCCTCAATTTGGGCGGCCACGGCTTCGGGGGGCAGCGCATCGACCCGGCTCACCCCAAGGGTATTTTGGGCAGTCACGCAGGTCAGGGCAGAGGTACCGTGTACCCGTTGGAAAGCAAAGGTGCGCAAATCCGCTTGGATCCCTGCTCCCCCACCACTGTCGGATCCAGCGATGGTGAGGGCGACAGGGGGGTGCTGCTCGGCCAGCAGTGGAGCCGGAGTTGGTTCAGATGCAGAGACAGACATTGGCCAAACGACAAAAATGGGCAAGGGTACCGATAGCCATTTCCATCAATCAATATGAACCATCTCTTTAACGTAGCAATGAAACTGTTGGTTCTCGATTGGTCTGAGACCACTGGGGTATTGGGAAAACTCTTGCAGACGTCTGTCAAGAAGCTGACTAAGAGTGAGTTGTCCTAGTCTAAATCCGAGTAGCCCTCATCAGTGGTGGCGACCACCTCAACCCAGGCTCTATCCCCCTCCACCGCCGTCAAGCTCCAGCGCAGAAGCCGAGCCGGCTGGCCCAGCTCCCGGTCAACTTGCTGACAGAGGGATTGCTCCAGTTGCGGGGCAGAGAGAGGCGAGCTCAACGGCAGAGATAGGTGCAACAAATGCAACTTCACAGGAGTCGAGAACTGATCTCGCCAAGGAAACAGACTTACTTTCGATAACTTCTAACACTAAGAATCCAACAATATAAACTAATGTAGTATTTTCAGATTAGGCTGAGACAGCCGGGCTACTGAGAAAAACCTTTTGGGCCCCTGCATTATTGCTCCGCAACGCTGACGCGACCAAGGTTTTAGTTGTGGGTACAGTGTCCTAGTTTGAATCGAAATGACTACAACACCTACTAACAAGTAGACCTGAACAGAAATCCGGCACGGTTAGGAGCCAAACTGCAAACGGTAAACCTCTTCCTCTTGATCGGTCTCCACCTCCAAATCGGAGGTAGCATAGGCTACACACAGCAGCACAAACCCTTGGGCCTGCAGTTCTGGCCCAATCCCCATTGCCTCTGTCTGAGTCACAGATCCCGACTTCAGCCGCCCCGCACAGGTGGTGCAAACCCCCGCCTGACAAGAGGAAGGTAGCTCTATCCCGTGTTCAAGAGCAGCTTGTAAAACCGTCTGATCCGCAGAGGCAGGGAAGCGGTAGGTTTGGCCGCGGTGATGAAGGGTTACTTGATAAGCCGTAGCAGACATCAGGAACGGGCTCCCGACGGAGTACGGGTCACCGTCAGAGACTGTGGCTGGCGCATCTTCTTCACCAAAGCCTGGATCTTTTTGGCTCCTTCCTTTTGCAGGTCGGCGATGTAGTGGCCTTTGAGCTGCTCTGCCTCGGCTTCATCGGAGAAGGGGCCGTAGTAGTAGGTACAGTCCTCGGTGGTGATCTCGATCCAGACCGACATGCCGCGCAGCTTATCCAACAGACTGACCAAAGGGTTGCTCACGGGATCCATCCCCCATTATCAAGTCTAGCAATCATTGGATGTCCTTTTGCAATCCCCTAGATTCTACTACTTTTATTGACGATTTGTTGAGGAATGTATCAACCTCAGGGCGTTTGAGGTGGTGGGGAGAGCGCTGCCGGTGGATTTCGTAGAGGGCAATGCCGGCGGCCACAGAAGCATTCAAGCTTTCAGTACGGCCTGCCAAGGGAATGGACAGCAGTTGGTCACAATGGCGCTGTGTGAGCAGGCTAATCCCTTCCCCCTCGGATCCCACCACCAAGGCAATGGGCCGTTGAAAATCGGCTCTATAGATGAGGTCAGTCCCTCGGCTGGTGGTGCCATAAACCCAAAACCCCTGCTCTTTGAGGTATTCCAAAGCCCGATTCAAATTCACCACCCGCGCCACCGGCAAGGTGGAGAGGGCTCCCGCCGCTACCTTCATCACCGTCGAGGTTACCCCTGCTGCCCGCCGTTGTGGGATCACCATCCCCTGCATGCCAAAAGCCTCCACACTACGGGCAATGGCTCCCAAGTTATGGGGATCCTGGATCCCGTCTAGGACTACCAGCACCGGATTGGGGCTGGCCTGCCGGCTTCTTTCCACCAAATCCTCCAGGGCCACGTACTGATAAGGCGTGGCTTGGGCAGCGATACCCTGGTGGTTGGCGCCAGCCGTGAGGGCGTTCAGCCGCTTTGGAGACACTTCGTCGATAACGGTGCCCCGCGCTTTGGCTTCTTCCAACAGAGACAAAAATTGGGGGCTGTAGCGCAACTTCGGCAAGATCCAAACCCGATTGAGGGTGGCTTGACTTTTCAAAGCAGCCAGTACTGTCTGGCGACCGTAGATAATCTCTTGCTCCAGCTCGGTCTCCGGATTCCCGTCGGCCTGAGGCTGAACTTCCCCTGGCAAGATCCCTGTCTCGCCAGTGGAGAGGCCGGGATCCAGCTCGCCTACTGGTTGAGGAGCCATCTTGCCTTGGGGCCACTGCCGTTGCGCGTCGCGACGGATGGGCTTCACTGGAGCCT
Source organism: Synechococcus sp. W60.1 (assembly GCF_047461575.1). Taxonomy (NCBI): domain Bacteria; kingdom Bacillati; phylum Cyanobacteriota; class Cyanophyceae; order Synechococcales; family Synechococcaceae; genus Synechococcus; species Synechococcus sp. W60.1. The sequence continues at coordinate 29,881 of NZ_JANSHL010000006.1, forward strand.
CTCGGAGGGCAAGCTTGGGATCCCCGTCTCGGCGTTTGGGCCGCTGTACCCGCTTGCTAACGGATTGCCCTGCCCTTCGCGGCTGCAGTTTGCCCGAGCGAGACAGCCGTGAAGCAGGTTTGCGCTGAGAAGTCTTGGGCATGGGCGTGGAAGATGGAAAGACGGAAAGACTATCCTAACCTTCCCACTCGCCTAGGGTCTCAGCCAAAACATCAGTGAGGGCGAGGATATGGCGCAGCCGTTCGGGATTGGCCAGGTAGAGATAGCCCAGAACTGTTTCCAGGCCGCTGGCGTTTTGGTAATCGGCAAGAGGCAGATGCCGGGGTGGGCGACCGCAGCCATTGCGACCCCAGCGGACAATTTCCTGCTCTTCGGGGTTGAGATGGGGCAACAGGGCCAACAGCAGCTTAGCCTGAGCCGAGCCGCGCACCCGCCTCACCACCTGCTGATGATAGCGCTCCAGTCGATCCGGAGGAAATAGCCGTTGCCGCCGCACATGCAGTTCGTAAATGGCGTCTCCCAAGTAGGCCAAGGCTGCGGGCGATAGGCGGCGAATCTCGGCCAAGGAGGGCCTTTCGGAAGTGGGCTCGAACAGCAGATCGTTCACAGCAGCTCACGAAAGATAGGCAGAAAAAATGTCTAGAACCGCTGTCATCGGCTCATTGCAGGATTCAGTCCATGCTAAGACAAGCTTCCTCTGGTCTGCTAGCCTGACTCGCGCTCTTTCCCCCCTTGCAGGTGATTTGGATCACGAGGCCCAGAGAGAAAAGGTACTATCGAGTAGACAGGGCAAAGCCGGTTAAGGGGCTGATGTTATGAGCCTTGAAAAGCCAGTTGGAGTTACTGCCAAGAATCTGGAGAGCAAAATCCAAGAAATTGTGGGTGAGCTGGCCAGCGATCAGCGTGAAAGGCTGGAAGGTAAGGCCGAGCAAACAAAGGCAGCCACCCACCCTGGAGTCGAGGATGCTCGAGAAGCGATTAAAGACGTTGTGGATGATCCAACGGATGGCCTATAGCTCCAGTCAAGATGCGGGGACAAGGAGATCTGCATTCAGCAAAAGCAGGTAGGCGACGACCGCCCCCCCCATACCCCCTACCAAAAAGCCAGCGGCCAATTCGCTCCAAGATTGGGATCCCCCTACCGGCCCTGTGTTGCGCTGCGAGGTGACAGAGCCGTAGAGAGAAAGGGCCGCCGTCAGGATCAGGATCAGGCCACAGGCTCCCAAAAAGCCGCTCAGCAGACCGATGGGCTCGTTGCGCAGCGGCCCCAGCTTGGCAAAGGGGCCGACCAGCCAATAGCCGTGGGCCATACCGATTTCCAAGCCCCGCCAAATGGAACTCAATCCCGGTCGGTTGATGGGCAGCCAGTCGATCAACAGCCGGACAACAGGCGCGTGGTTGATCGGTGTCCAGAGATCCCCAATTTGCGGATCTCCCTCAGGGACGGTGACGTATCCCTTATTCATGTTCAACCTATTCAACGGAGCAGGATCGGCATTGGGTTCGACCATTTCAGCAACTCTGTGTCCAGTTCAAAGGAGGATGGAAAAAAGCCTAAAAAAGCAGGGATCCCACCGGGCGTAGGTTGCGCTGGGGATCCCTGGCCTACACTCAGAACGTCAAAATGTCGGGGAAGAAGCGATTGATCTCGATGAACAGGGCAAAAACAAAGCTGGAAAACAGGATAAATGCCACCGGAGCAGTGGTGAGAAACTTGGTGAAATCAGCCATAGACGCCTCTCAAAAGTTAAATAAATCGAGTTAGAAAGCCGGGCTCAGCTCCTCAGCGGGGGGAGATGGGCACAGCCGCTTCCGGCTCTCGAATTTCGCCGCTGGCAATTTCCTTAAAAGCAGCAGCGGGCCAAGCCAAAGCCGTGAGGAAGCACCGCAGCGCCAGCGGTACATCGATCAGGCTTTCTTTCATTTCGGGGCTATCCTCATCCCGAACCGCGATCAGGTAAGAACGCCCCGCCCAGCCCAGCCAACCGGCAATATACAGGAAGAGCAGACCGGGGATGAGAAACTCGCCCGCATGGTTCAACCGACCATCCGTAACCAGGTGGGGCAGGCCCTCTTCGCCGCAGAGCAGCTTGCTGTAGCGCTCAAAGCGCTTGCTGGTTTGGGCCAGCTTTTGCTGGTAGACGGGAGCCATAGCAGGGCTGGCGTTGAGGATCTTCTCCTCTAGGCTGCTCAGGCGTTCGTTCATCAGAGCCTGAAAAGCGGGAACTTCGCTGCAAGGTTTCAGACCGATCAAGGGCTCTGCCTGCACAGATTGGGCGAGGCCAAGCGCAATGCAAAGGGCCAAAAGAAGGCTTAAAAAGGTTCGCATAGCAGGATGTGTCCTTGAGGTAGGGGTCTAAGATCTGTCCAAATGCTAAGGGATGCTAAGTGCAGAAACAGGCACCAAACGGTTAGTATCATACTCCTGAGCGCCTCGCCCCGACGGATCCCGGGTTTTAGCTCACACAATTCTTAATTCAAGTATCTCAAGTATCCCAAAGCTCTCCTATCCCTTTTGCCCAGCCTGCTCTCCCATGCCCTGCGCCCTTGCCATCGAAACCAGTTGTGACGAAACGGCTGTGGCTGTGGTGACGGCGGATGTGGCCTGGCCGGGGTTTGCCCCGCGGCAGCTCAGCTCCGTGGTGGCCAGCCAAATCGACCTCCATGCGGCCTACGGGGGCGTGGTGCCGGAGGTGGCCTCACGGCAGCATGTGGAAACTCTGCCCTTTGTGCTAGAGGCTGCTCTGCAGCAGGCCGGATTGGAGGTGGCCGAGGTAGATGCCATTGCCGTAACCTGTGCGCCGGGCCTGGTGGGATCCCTGCTGGTGGGGCTGATGGGGGCCAAGACCTTGGCTTTGCTCCACGACAAGCCCCTGATCGGGGTGCATCATCTGGAGGGCCATCTCTTCAGCGGCTTCTTGGCAGAGCCCGATCTGCGCCCCCCCTGCCTCTGCCTTTTGGTATCGGGAGGCCATACCAGCCTGATTTGGATGAAGGACTACGGACAGTACCAGACGGTGGGTCGCACCCGCGACGATGCTGCCGGCGAAGCGTTTGACAAAGTGGCGCGGCTGCTGGGGCTGGGCTATCCGGGGGGACCGCAGATTGACCGCTGGGCGCAACAAGGGGATCCCCATCGCTTTCCCCTGCCGGAAGGCAAGCTGGACCACCCCTACGACACCAGCTTCAGTGGCCTGAAGACGGCTGTGCTGCGCCTCGTCCAGCACTTGCAGCAGGAAGGCCAGGAGCTGCCCATTGCCGACATTGCCGCCAGCTTTCAGGCCTGCCTAACGCGCGTCCTCACGGAAAAAGCAGTGGCCTGCGCCGAAGCTCTTGGCCTCTCAACCCTGCTGCTGACTGGCGGGGTAGCTGCCAACCGGGAGCTGCGCGCTCGCCTTCTGGAAGCGGGCCAGCAAAAGGGCCTGCGGGTGGTGATCCCGCCTGTTGCCCTCTGTACCGACAACGCCGCCATGATTGGGGCAGCTGGCCTCTGTCACTGGCTGCGCGGGGAGGTCTCCCCCTTGGATTTGGGCGTGGCTTCGCGCATGGCGCTGGAGGAGATCCCTGCTCTCTACACGGCTGGGCGCAAAGATTACCGCGAGCTGCCAACAGGTTCTGCCGTCGCCCTCTGACGCTGTCTCACCTCGAGGTAGATGAGCAAGGCGTTGATGTCGGCAGGGTTGACGCCGCCAATGCGAGCGGCCTGGCCTACGGTCAGAGGCCGGACTGCTGCCAGTTTCTCCCGCGACTCTTTGGAGAGGGTGGGAATGGAGTGGTAGTCCAGATCGGGAGGCAGAGGGCGGTGGTACTGCTTGCTCACCTGCTCAATTTGGCTCTGCTGCCGCTGGATGTAGCCGCTGTATTTGACGGCAATCTCTGCCGCCTCCTGCTCAAAGGGATCCAGCTCCGCATCCCCCAGCCCCAGTTCCAGGAGATGGGAGTAGTGAATCTGGTTGCGGCGCAAGATCTCGGCCAGGGTGGCGGATCCCTTGATCCCCTGCCCCGTCAGTTGGCTTAGTTGGATGCCGGCCAGGTCGTGGGCCTTCACCCGCTGCGTTTCCAGGCGCTCGATTTCTGCGGCAATGCGCGCTTGCTTGGCTTGGAACAGGGCCCAGCGCCGGCCATCGATCAAGCCCCATTCTCGCCCCAGGGGGGTGAGCCGTTGGTCGGCATTGTCGGAGCGCAGGATGAGGCGGTATTCGGAGCGGCTGGTGAGCATGCGGTAGGGCTCCCGCAGTTCTTTGGTGCAGAGATCGTCGATGAGGGTGCCGATGTAGCTGGACTCCCGCGGCAGGGTGACCAGGGGCTTGCCTTGAACCAGGCGGGCGGCGTTGATCCCGGCTATGAGCCCCTGAGCTGCCGCCTCTTCGTAGCCGGTGGTGCCGTTGATCTGGCCGGCGCAAAACAACCCCTGCACCTTTTTGGTCATCAGAGTGGGGTAGAGCTGGGTGGCCGGCAGATAGTCGTATTCCACCGCATAGGCAGGCCGCAGCATGACGCACCGCTCCAGGCCAGGCAAGGAGCGCAACATCTGGATCTGGATTTTCTCAGGCATCCCCGTGGAGAACCCCTGGATGTAGAGCTCCGGCAGATCCCGCCCTTCCGGCTCAATAAAAATCTGATGGCTTTCCTTGTCGGCAAAGCGGACAATCTTGTCTTCGATGCTGGGGCAGTAGCGGGGCCCTTTGGCCTCCACCCAGCCGCCATAGACAGGGGTTTCGTGGAGATTTTCCCGGATGATGCGGTGGGTCTCTGGGGTGGTGCGGGTCAAGTAGCAATCCATCTGCTCCCTTGGCACCCACACCTCGGGGTCGAAGCTAAACCAGCGCACATCGGGATCCCCCGGTTGCCGCTCCATGACCGAAAAATCCACGCTGCGCCGATCCACGCGGGCAGGGGTGCCGGTTTTCAGCCGGCCCGTTTCAAAGCCCAGTTGGCGCAGGGTGTCGGTCAGCCCTTCCACGGCAAATTCCCCTGCCCGTCCGGCAGCTTGCCAGTGGCGACCAATCCAGATGCGCCCAAAACGTACCGGTGGTCAGGATCACCGCCCGACAGCCGAAGATGGTGCCGAAATGGGTGACCACGCCCACCACCTCGTCGTTGCGCCCCAACACCAAATCGGTGACAGTGCCCTCGCGAATCGTCAGGTTAGGCTGGTTTTCCACCACCGAGCGCATCACCCGCGCATATTCCCTTTTGTCGGTTTGCGCCCGCAGCGCCCACACCGCCGGCCCCCGCGAACGGTTGAGCACCCGCTTTTGCAAATAGGTGCGGTCGGTAACTTTGCCCATCTCGCCGCCGAGGGCATCGATTTCGTGTACCAGTTGCGATTTGGCCGGGCCGCCGACGGCGGGGTTACAGGGTTGCCAGGCGATCTTGTCCAGATTCAACGTCAGCATGAGGGTGTTACAGCCCAGCCGCGCTGCCGCCAATGCTGCCTCACAGCCGGAGTGCCCCCCGCCAACCACCACCACATCGTAGTGATCGAGAAAATCAATGCTGTCCCGTCCAACTCTGAGCATAGGGTGGCAATTCCAAAATGAATAGCCGGGATCCCCGGTCTTTTAATTTTCAGGTTATTTCAGCTCGCTTATCCAGCTTAGCGATGGCGGCAACGGATAGGGTTATTTGCGACCGGCCTGAGGCAGGCAGAGCAGTAGGGAAAGTTTTCTGTTGCCCTGGGAAATAAAGTTGGGTAGAGGCTCAGTTCCCAGCCTAAGTCACCTGATTGAAGAGTTGAAGAGACCTCAGGGCGCTGGGATCAGCTCCCCCAAGGCTGCCGATAGCAGGGGATCCCAGAGGAAAGGGCAGAGTCGCCCAAGGGATGTTGCGGCTCATACAAACACCAGACAGCCCGCCTGAGAGAGCCAAGCACCGATTCCATTATCCTCAACCGGATCTAATCCAGACTATTTTAGTCGGGTTTAGTTGACGCGGCAGATTGCGGGTGATAAGATTCCCCCCAACGATAGGTAAGTTCAATCCAGCGCCCACCCTTTCCTTCACCTTGAGGCTGCCCATGTCCCAAACTCTTTCCGAACGCCCGCTCAGCCCTGCCGATTCCCCGTTGGCCTCTGCCTTGCACAGCTCCAAGGTGGGCTTCAGCCGTTTGCGCTGTCGGGAGTGTGGCGCCGAGTATGAGTCGGTCGCCAAGCATGTTTGTGAGCTGTGTTTCGGCCCCCTGGAAGTGGTTTATGACTACGACTGGCTGAAGCGCACGGTTAGCCGTCAGAGCATCCAGGCCGGGCCGCATTCCATCTGGCGCTATCGGCCTTTTCTGCCGGTGACTTCTGAGAAGCCCATTGATGTGGGCACGGGCCTGACCCCTCTGATCAAAGCGGAGCGGCTGGGTCGGCGGCTGGGGTTAAAAAACCTCTACCTCAAGAACGATGCCGTCAACATGCCTACCCTCAGCTTCAAGGATCGGGTGGTGTCGGTGGCGCTGACCCGTGCCAAGGAGCTGGGTTTTACCACCGTTTCCTGCGCCAGCACGGGCAACTTGGCCAACTCAACGGCTGCCATTGCCGCCCATGCCGGCCTGGACTGCACCATCTTCATCCCGGCGGACTTAGAAGCGGGCAAAGTGCTGGGATCCCTGATTTACAACCCCACCGTCATGGCGGTGGAGGGCAACTACGACCAGGTGAACCGCCTCTGCGCCGAGGTGGCGGATCGCTACGGCTGGGGCTTCGTCAATATCAACCTGCGCCCCTACTACTCGGAAGGCTCCAAAACCCTGGCCTACGAGGTGGTGGAGCAACTGGGCTGGCAACTGCCGGATCAGGTAGTGATCCCGCTGGCCTCGGGATCCCTGTACACCAAGGTTTATAAAGGCTTCCAGGAGTTTGTGAAGGTGGGGCTGGTGGCGGATAAGCCGGTCGCCTTCCACGGCGCACAGGCGCAGGGCTGCGCGCCCATTGCCCAGGCGTTTCGCGAGGGGCGGGATTTTGTCAGCCCTGTTAAGCCCAATACCATCGCCAAATCCATCGCCATCGGCAACCCTGCCGACGGGATCTACGCCCTGGACATTGCCCGCAGAACCGGTGGGCAGATCGCAACGGCCACGGATCCCGAGATCATCGCCGGCATTAAGCTCCTGGCCGAGACCGAAGGCATCTTCACCGAGACTGCCGGCGGCACCACCATTGCCGTGCTCAAACGCCTAGCAGAGTCCGGCCAACTTGATCCCGAGGCGGTTACAGTAGCCTACATTACTGGCAACGGTCTGAAGACCCAGGAGGCGGTTCAAGCCCACGTAGGCCATCCGCTGGTGATCTCGCCCAGGCTGGAGAGCTTTGAACAGGCTTTGGAGCGGGCCCGCACCCTGGAGCGGCTGGACTGGCAGGAGGCATCAGTATGAACTCGGTTTGCAGGGAAGACCCTCTCCATTGCCTCTTAACAGAATCTTAATGAAGAACTGTTAAGATCCCTGGCGTAGACCTATTGGCTCAGGAGCTTTGCACAATGCCTATCTTTCCTTCTGTTCAACGCCTTGTTCGCCGTTGGATCCCGTTGGCGGCTGTACTGACCCCGCTTGTCTTTGCTCCCGTGGCCCGGCCACAAGGGCTGAACACCATTGCCGTTGAGCTGGAAACTTTGCCCAGCAGCTACTCGACGCTGGCGGCAGCTTTGCGGGCGACGGGCCTGAATACGGCGTTGGCAGGGCCGGGGCCGTTCACGGTCTTTGCCCCTTCCGATGTGGCCTTTGGGCAACTGCCGCCGGGTACGGTGGAGACGCTGTTGCAGCCGGCCAGCCGGGCTCAGCTCACCCGCATTCTCACGTATCATGTGGTGCCGGGGCGGATTACCTCGTTTGACCTGCGGCCCGGCCAATCGACCACTCTGACCACCTTGGCAGGGCTGCCGCTGCAGGTGCAAGTGGGATCCGATGGCAGCATCCGGGTGAACGGGGCCAACGTGAACCTGGCGGATATTCCAGTTTCCAACGGCGTGATTCACGGCATCGATGGGGTGCTGCTACCCTAGTTTTTTGATGTTGGTTAATGGACGAGGCATTGGGCTATGGCAGTCAAGGTGCTGATTCCCAACACGCTGCGGGCGCTCACCCAGGATCAGGGGGTGGTGAATTGCGAGGGATCCACCATCCGCGAATTGTTGGATGCTTTGGAACAACGCTGTCCGGGGATTAAGGCGCGGCTGTGCGATGAGAAGGGGGAATTGCGCCGCTTCGTCAACTTTTATGTGAACAGCGAAGACATTCGCTTCCTCAAGGGATGTGACACCCCTCTGCAAGATGGGGACGAGGTGAGCATCGTCCCTGCCGTTGCTGGGGGCTGAGGGCTGCCAAGCCTGCCGTGGACGCTGTGGAGTGGTTGAGCCAGCCGGCCCCGCTGGTGGCACCTGCCTTGCTGGGCATGGTTCTGGTGCGGCAATTTGCCGATGGGCTGCAGGTGCGGGCCCAGATCGTAGAGACGGAGGCCTACACGGCTGGGGATCCGGCCTGCCATGCCTACCGCCGCAAGACCCAACGCAACCAGGTCATGTTTGGCCCGCCAGGGCATCTCTACATCTATCGCATCTACGGCCTCTACCACTGTCTAAATATCGTTACCGAGCCAGAAGGGATCCCGGCGGCGGTTCTGATCCGGGCAGCTCAGTTGGATCGCCTGCCAGACTGGATCCCGGCCAACAAACAGAATCAGCCAGCACGGGCGGCGGCGGGGCCGGGCCTGCTCTGTCAAGCACTGCGCATCGACGGATCCCACAACGGCTGGCGGCTAGAGCGGGCGGAAGCCGGCCAGGAAGGCATTTGGCTGGAGGGATCCCCCTCTTGGCAAACGCAGTTGTCCATCGTCCAAACCACCCGCATCGGCATCACCCAAGGAGCCGAGATCCCCTGGCGCTGGTACATTGGTGGACATCCGGCGGTGTCGCGCTATTAGTGGGGGCAGGCGGACAATGCTCGCAGAAGGCAGTGGCTAAAGGACTCCGTCCCGCTTACGCGAACGGCAGGGGCTGCCTGGGCTGGTCAGCGGGGTTGTGCTGCTCTTGCTGGGGTTGCCCGCGTTGGCCCAGCCTGTTCCAACTTTTCCAGGACTCTTGACGATGCAAGCCCAGACCCACTTCACCTATCGCACCGGGTTTCAGCGCTGGCGGGCGGGAGAAGCTCAGGGGTTTCAGGACTGGTCAACCCAAGGGATCTGCCTGAACGCCCGAGGGCAATTGGTCTTGGATCCAGAGGGTTTGCGGCAAGAAGTCAGCCTTGAAGAGCCTGAGGTGGCGCTTCGGGGGCGCCCTTTCTATCCCCTTGGCCCCTACTGGGTGGGAGAAGCCACCAGCCCAGCAGTCCTCACCAGCTTCCCTATGGTCGGGGCAATCGCTTCCTGGAATGCCACCACGCCCCCCGGCACCTGGTTGGAACTGTGGATTCGGGCCAAGCTTTCAGACCGCTGGACAAAGTGGTATCACGGCGGGGTATGGGCTGCGGATCCCTTGACTCTGGCCAGCCACTCAGTGCAAGGACAAGGGGATGAGGATGGCAACCTGTACACGGACTTGCTGGTGCTCAAGGATACCCTCAACGGAGCAGAAGCCTTCCAGGTCAGGGTGCGCCTGTTCACGCAAGAGCCAGGCCGTTCTGCCGTTGTGGATCAGGTGGCAGTTGCCATTTCCAACGAGCCGGTCAGGCCCAGCCGCCTATCCCCTGGGGATCCCAGCCGCTGGGGCAAAATCTTGGATCTGCCTTGGTGCTCCCAGATGGTGTACCCCGATGGGGGAGAGGTCTGGTGTAGCCCCACCTCTTTGGCGATGGTGATGGCCTACTGGAAGCGGGATCCCCGCCCCTGTGAGGTGTTGGTGCGCGCAGCAGTGGCCGGTGTGTATGACCGGGTTTACCAGGGCCATGGCAACTGGGCTTTCAACGTCGCCCATGCTGCCGAGCAAGGTTTGTCCGGCGTGGTGGCGCGGCTGGAGAGCTTGGCTCAAGCAGAAGCCTGGATCGCGGCAGGGGTTCCGGTGATCCTCAGCTATGCTTGGGGTGAGGGAGAACTGGAAGGGGCGCCAATTCCCAGAAGCAACGGCCATCTGGCGGTGCTGGTGGGGTTTGCTCGCGGCAGCGGTGCGGAGCAGTTTAGCCATGGGGATCCCATCCTCCACGATCCGGCAGCCAAAACCAACGAAGAGGTTCGCCGTACCTACCGCCGCGAACAGCTAGAGTCGTTGTGGCTGGAGCACTCCGGGGGTACCGTCTACTTGATTCATCCGCGAGAATGGCCTGTCCCCACTCTATAGCCGGGTCGGGCGAACGCGGGCAGCATCGACTTACAGCGCTACCGCTATGGCCTGGATGATTTCCTGGCCGCTGAAACTGCTATCTGGTCTTTCGGTGGGGATTTGAGTAAGGATAGATGGAGTGAGGAGTGCGACTCACCTGCGGGTGAGGATGGTTGGTCATGAATAGGAATGCGGTTCAGGGGCCAAGGCATTGGTCGAGGTGGCTCCTGCGGCAGAGAGGGTGCTGGGCAATTCTCGCCGGTTTGTACGCTGATGAAGGTAAGCGGGGGGGTTGGGGGTGCCGCAATTTCCCAGTTTGTGGGAGGGGATGAGCTGCATCATGCCACGACGGGCTTCCCTGACACCGCTACCTTGGCCTGCGCTGAGTGCCTTGGTGCTGGCTCTCTCGGGCTGTGGCGAGCTTTCTTCTTCTAGTCTGTCTCCCAGCGTTGTTCCCCCTGCGGCCCTACAGCCGGTTTTAACTCCAACTCCTCTCCCTCCCTCCCCGCTTTCTCTGACTTTCGAGCAAGCCCGCCAGTCCGGCTTGTCGGTGCCCAGCAACCGCATCGTTCTGCTGCTCCAGGAACAGGGATCCGATCTGGTGGCCCAGCTACCGGCCTCAGAGGTGGATCGCTGGCTGGCTCGCACTCCCACCTGGCCGGGGGTGGAAGGGATCGACCTGAGCATTACCCTGGGCACCTATCGCCAAACCGCCACTGCCCCTCTGCGCCCGGGGCAACCGGCCACTTTCACCTTCACCAATCCTCCCGCCGGGGAAGCGGAGCTCAGCGCCATCGCCTATCGGGGATCCACCACTCTGGCGCAAGGGAAGGGATCCCTGACCCTTTCTGTCCGCTCTGAGGGTTCTGGCGGTGCTAACCGTCCTCCCCAAGACACAGAGCGTCAGCGTCGCCTTTCGATGTTGGTGCTCTCTGAGGTGGGGGTGCCGCTTCTGCACAGTAGCTCGACAACTCCCGCTCTCGGCCAGCCGTTGCTGCTCTCAGGGGAAAATTTGGAGCGGGTGGAAACAGTTCTCTTTGCTGCAGCAGCCAATCCCGAGCGCATCCTGAGGGGGGAAATTCGCTCCCGCAGCGGTGACCGTTTGGTGGTGATGCCGCCTTCTTCTCTTTCCGGCTCAGTTTGGGTTGCTGTTGCGGATGCTTCCGGGCAAGGGTTGGGCACTCTGGTCTACGATTGGCCTGCCGCTACTCCTTCCCCCAGCCCCTCTCCCACCCCCACTGCTCCAGCAGCATCGGCCTGGGTGGTGGAAACTTTGCTGGATGGCCGCACCTCGCCCGCGGCAGATCCTGTCGGCAACGCCCCTGATAACACCGGCACCGAGTCCAGGATCTACCTGCAGCAAATCAGCGGCATTGCTGTGGATCCTGAAGGAGCCTTCTATTTAGCCGATAGAGCCCAGCACCGCATCTTCCGGCTGTCTCCAGAGGGGGAATTGGAAGTTTGGGCCGGCACAGGCCAAGCAGGCCGCCGCGACGGAGCAGCCAATCAAGCTCAGTTTGACTCCCCACAGGGGCTGCTCTGGGATCCCAAGGGGGGATTGTGGGTGGCCGACAGCGGCAACCATTGCCTGCGCTATATCAACCTGCAACGACAGGTGAGCACCTTTGCCGGCACTTGTATAGCCGGATACCGAGATGGGGGGCTTGACCGAGCTCAGTTCCGGGAGCCATCTGGGCTGGCTTTGGGTTCAGATGGCAGCCTCTACGTTGCCGACCGCGCCAATCGCCGCATCCGCCGCATCACCCCTGCAGGTGAAGTGACCACGGTTGCCGGCACCGGCCAGCCGGGATCCGTCGATGGCCCAGCAGAACAGGCCCAGCTCCTGCAGCCCACGGCTCTGGCGGTGGATAAGGAGGGGAACCTCTGGATTGCCGATGGACATCGCCTGCGCCGGCTCTCTGCTGGCGGACGAGTGACCACCCTCTCCGGGGCAGAGCCAGGCTATCGGGATGGCCCCCTGGCAGAGGCCCGTTTTCAAACCCTGGGGGGGCTGGCCTTCGATGCGGCAGGCAACCTCTGGGTGGCCGACCGAGATAACCATCGCATTCGTCGTCTTCAGCCTGGGGGACAAGTTTCCACCTTGGCCGGACAGAATCAGCGCGGTTGGCAGGATGGCCCCACCTCGGCAGCCCGGTTTGAGCAGCCTGCCGGCTTGGTAGTCTTAGCGGATGGCAGTGTGGTGGTGGTGGATGCCGGCTTGCCGGGCTTGCGTCGCATAAGCCGCGTTGCTTCTGGGCCTGTCACCCCAACCCTTGGGGGATCTCTGTAGGCTCTTGACAGGCCGCCGTCTCTCAGGTTTCACAGGGATCCCCATCTACTCAATCACCACACTCTTCGGGCCGGCGTTCACCTCTGGGCGACCCTGATTGAAGTTGGCCAGGAAGGTGTCTGGATCTTTGAGGCTGAAGACCAGCTTTTTGCAGGGCACTTGCAGCCCCACCGGCCCCAGCAACGGAATAAAAAGAGGCTTTTCCTGCACCAGTGGAATGGCAATTACCCCTTGGGTGCTGGTGACCGGGCCAACGATCCCCTGAAAATCGGTGCGCACGCCCACCCCGTAGTACCAGGGCCAGGGAAAGCGCTCCCCTCGCCCCAACTCGCTCAAGGAGAACGTCTCGTTGAACAGGCTGCCCGCCCGCACAATGAGCTTGTCTTGCAGCAGATCGACATAGGCCGCCTCGCTGCTCACCCCAAACAGAGCCAGCGGCAAACTGGCTAGGGGATTGGAGTCGATGGCCATGTAATAACGCATGAGAAGTCTCCGAGTTCACAGATGGGTGACCAGGTGAGCCGCGGCCCCTAGCCTTGCCAATTATAAAAAATCTTCCCCGTTGCCAGACTGACCAAAAGGGATCCCATCTGCCCATTAGCTAACCGAGTATGATGGGTTGCTTGGAGCGTCCTTTGAGGACTCCGTCCCGCTAACGCGAACAGCAAGCCACTGGCCAGCGAGGAAAACAGGATGGATCTGCGAGCCCTCATTCGCTTGGTGCCCGATTTTCCCAGACCCGGCATCCTCTTTCGGGATATGACCCCCCTGCTGCAGGATCCGGCAGGCTTCCGGGCGGCTATTGAACAGTTGGCCGCCGGCACCACCGGCATGGGATCCCTAGATTATGTGGTCGGCATCGAGTCGCGGGGGTTCATTTTAGGGGCTGCTTTGGCACAACACCTGGGCTTGGGCTTTGTCCCGGTTCGCAAGCCAGGCAAACTGCCGCCGCCGGTGCTCAGCCAGACTTACAGCCTGGAATACGGCCAAGACCAGCTCCAACTGCACGCCCACGCCCTGCGGCCTGGAGAGCGGGTGTTGATCGTGGATGATGTCATTGCCACCGGGGGTACAGCCGCTGCCACCGCCCAATTGGTGGCCCAGAGCGGCGCTGAGGTGGGGGGATTTGCCTTCTTAATCGAGCTGGCCTTTTTGTCCGGCTGCAAGGCTCTTCCCCCTGGGATCCCTGCCCATGTGGTGATGGTAGAGGAAGGCAACTGAGTTCCTCAAGTAAGGTGCACCGACTGTTGGACGAGGATCCCTGGTGTTTTGGGCAAAGGTTGGCTCAAGCGGCTGATCTGAGCCTGCGCCTGCAGTTGTTCGTCAATCCAGTCCGCCAGTTCCCGCATGTAAAGCGCCACATGGATCGCCTGGTCGCGCTGTGCTGGCTCCACACCTTTTTCCGCCAGGCGGGCCAGAATGACGGGATCGCTCAGCTCCTCCAGGGCGGCAAAGTCTTCCGGTTGGTCGAACCCCAGCTCTGCCATTTTCTCGAACACATACCCCAGCCGCAGGCCGGTGGCCTCGCACTGCCCCTCCAGTTGCCAGGGATCCCTCAAGGCCAGGGCAACAGTTCGGTAGGCGGTTTGGGCGATGGAGCGCCAGGTGCCGCGGTGGATGCGCAGGCTCAATTGGTGCCGGTTCCATCCCAGGGCTTCTCGCACCAGCAGGCCGCAATTGCAGCGGGTGCTGTCCCGCCAGCAGTACTCCCAGTCCCAGAAGCCCCAGTGTTGGGATTGGATACGATCCGCGGTGCGGCGCAGGAGAGCTGCCAACTCAGGTGTGGGGCGCATGAGGCAACACAGAGCTAAACAAAAAACAACAAAACAAAAAACAACAAATATAGAGCGCCTCCAGTCTAGGCAGGCGAGCGATGGAGAACAAGCCCAGCTCAATCTTCTTTACATTCCTGGTCGCAACAGCATTGCGGAGCAACATATTCCTGTTCGGGCCTGTCCTCCGAGGGCAAAGCTCGTTGCCGTTGCCAAGCCCCCCAAGCCACCCCTGCCAACACCAGCGAGGCCCCGCCCAGGTAGGTGCCCCCTGCTGGCAAGCCCGCCAAGGCCAAGGCCAGGGATCCCCCCCAGAGGGTCATGGCGTAGATGAGCAGCACTGAATGCCGATGGGATAGGCCGGCTTTGAGCAAGCGGTGGTGCAAGTGGCCTTTGTCGGGATGGAAAGGCGACTTCCCCCTGGCCAGCCGTTTGAGGATCACGGTGGACATATCCAGGATCGGCACCGCCAAGATAAAGAAAGGCAGAGCCACTGCCAGCGTGGTCACCCCCTTGGCCACCCCGATCACCCCGATCCCAGCCAGAGTAAAGCCCAAAAAATAGGCCCCCCCATCCCCCATGAAGATCTGCGCCGGGTTGAAGTTGTAGCGCAAAAAGCCTAGGCAAGCTCCCGCCAAAGCCGCCGCCAGCATGGCCGCCGCCGGTCGATCCAGCAGCAGGGTTACGATCAGCATCACCACTGCCGCAATTCCCGACACCCCTGCCGCCAGCCCATCCAGCCCGTCCATGAAGTTGATGGCGTTGGCCATCCCCACCAGCCAGAACAGGGTAATCAGCAGGCTCAACCACACCGGAAAGGGCCAGATCCCTCTCCCGGGCAGACTGATGAACTCAATGCGCACCCCTACTCCCCAAGCGGCAGCAGCCACGCCGAATTGCATCAACAAGCGGGAAAAAGGCGACAGGTGAAACAGGTCGTCCGCCAGGCCAATCAAAAAAAACAAAAACCCCACCGCTCGTCACCCCCCACATCTCGTCCTCCTGCTCGGTGCGCAAGCCCCCAAAAGCTCCGGCTCCCCAGAGCAACAGCAGGGCCACCAAGTTGCCAAAAAAGATGGAAACCCCCCCCAGGCGCACCATCGGTTGCTGGTGGATCTTGCGCTCGTCGGGAAAGTCCAACTGGCCACTGCGGATCCCGACCGCCTTCACCACCGGGGTTGCCCACAGAACCACACAGGCAGCAGCCAGAAAGGCAACCAAGTAGGGCATAGCAAGCCGTGGCGAGGATTGCGGTTATCCCAAGTGGGGGTAGAGGGGGAAACGACGACAGAGCTGAGCCACCCGCTGGCGACACTCTTCCAATACAGCAGGCTCCTCAGGCTGAAACAGACAATCGGCGATGATCTCCCCAATTTCCTCAAATTCTACTGGCCCCAAGCCGCGGGTGGTCAAGGCTGGGGATCCCAGACGCAGGCCGCTAGCTACAAAGGGCGGCTGTGGGTCGAAGGGAATGGTGTTCTTATTGGCGGTGATGTGGCTCTCCCCCATCAGCCGATCCGCCCGTTTGCCCGTCATTACCGGATCCGCCGCCCCAGTTTTTTCCAGCACCGCCGAAACCGAGCGCAGATCCAGCAACATCAGGTGATTGTCGGTGCCCCCGGAAACCAGTCGAATGCCTCGCCGTTGCAGGGATCCCGCCAGGGCTTGGGCATTGGCGATAACTTGGGCCGAGTACTGGGCAAAGCTGGGCTGCAGGGCTTCTCCAAAGGCCACCGCCTTGCCAGCAATAACATGCTCCAGCGGCCCCCCCTGGCTGCCGGGGAACACTGCCTTATCCAGCTTTTTGCCCAATTCTGGGTCGCGGGTGAGAATGAGTCCCCCGCGCGGCCCTCGCAGCGTCTTGTGGGTAGTGGTGGTCACCACATCGCAGAGGGGCACGGGGTTGGGGTGATGTCCAGTGGCCACCAAGCCGGCAATGTGGGCAATGTCGGCCAGAAGATAGGCCCCCACCTCGTCGGCAATGGCGCGGAAAGCGGCAAAGTCAATTGTCCGCGGATAGGCAGAGTAGCCGCAGATGATCAGCTTGGGCCGGTGCTGCAGGGCCAGATCCCGCACTTGGTCAAAATCAATCCGCTCCGTCTGCGGATGCACCCCGTAGTGCACCACGCGGAACCACTTGCCGGAGACGTTTACCGGGGAGCCGTGGGTAAGGTGGCCGCCGTGGGCCAGATCCATGCCCATAATTGTGTCTCCTGGCTGCAGCAGGGCCAGGAAAACGGCGAAATTGGCCTGCGCCCCCGAGTGGGGCTGCACATTGGCGTGGGCTGCCCCGAAGAGTTGCTTAGCCCGGTCAATGGCCAGTTGTTCAATCTCGTCAATAAACTCGCAGCCGCCGTAGTAGCGCTTGCCCGGCAGCCCTTCTGCATACTTGTTGGTGAGCACCGAGCCCTGGGCTGCCAAGACGGCAGGAGAGGTGAAGTTCTCGCTGGCAATCATCTCCAGGTGATCCCGCTGCCGGTTGAGCTCTTCCTGGATCAGGCGGTAAACAACGGGATCCGTTTCCGCCAGGATGGCCAAGCTATCCCGTGAGGTGGTCAGACTTTGTGGAGCAGCTACCATGATGACGCCAAGACCGAACTTCGCAGGAGGAATGGGCAAGAACTGCTTCGCCGTCGCGACGGCGTTGCGGAGCAACATCGTAGCATGACCCGCAAACCAGCAGCGCAGGCCCCGGCCTTTCTGCCTGGGGTAAAACCCCAAAACTGAGAAAGAATCCCTTGCTTTAGGGGTGGGGAGAATGTCAATCGATCCAAGCAGAGGATCTGGGAGCCACGGTCAAGCGGGATGGGCAAGGGCTGCTTTGTAAAGAATGTTGAGCTTTTCTTCTCGGTGTCAAGGCTACCCCTCAAGCTACGGTAGAGTGAGGGGGCTAACTTTTGTGCAATTCCACTGTTAGGGAGTTGGTTATGACGGACGCACAAGTTTTCACCATCCTGGCGATTGCCTTGGTGCCGGCAGTGATGGCTCTGCTTTTGGGATCCGCCCTGGCCCGCAGCTAAAGCTCCTGCATCTCCCAAAAAGTGCCTCTGGATCCCTTCGGCCTGCCCCGTCACGACAGTGTTGCGGAGTAATAAGGCAGGCTTTTTTCTTTATCAAGGAATGGAAAGTGTGGCTTGCGCTGCTGCACTCCTTCGGTTGTCCTGCCGTTGTTGGCTAAAGTTGGATTGATAAGGAGCACTCCCGGCAGCCAAGCAACTTGAGCCAGGTGGATCTACAGCGGCTTCAGCGCGCCCTTTCCCTAGAAGCAGAGGTGGGGTTTACCGACCTGCGGGGGCGAGAGCAGACCTTCTCCCAATTCTTGGGGAGTGTGTTCGGACAGGATCCCCCCTCTGACTGGGCGCTGAGTGGAGATGACCGGCGGCGATGGAAAGAACTGGGATCCCGCTATACCCTGTATTCCGAGCTGGAGCTGCCCGAACGCCAGCACCTGGTGGCCGAAACCCGCCGCTGGCTGGAGCGAGTCCGACGTCAGCAAGAGCTGTCCCGACCGAGTTCCCACCAACCTGGCTCGTTTGCAGCCTCGTTGCCACAGCGCTCTGGTTTCCCTGCCGTAGGCGTAGCAACAACCCCCCCAGAGGCAGGGCGGAGCACGATTTCCCCATCTCTCCCCGCCGGCCTCAGCCTGGAGCAGCCGCTGCAGTTTCTCAAAGGCATTGGTCCCAAGTCAGCGGAGAAACTGGCACAACTGGGCCTACACAGCGTGCGGGATGCCCTCTACTACTTCCCCCGCGACTACCTGGACTATTCCCGGCGGGTGCTCATCCGCCAAGCCAAGGTGGGGGAGACCGTTACCCTTGTAGGGACGGTGAAAAGTTGCAGTTGCTTTACCAGCCCTAAGAATCCCTCGCTGACCATCTTCAACCTAAAGATTGCCGACAAAAGTGGTGTAATTACCCTCAGCCGCTTCTACAGCGGGCGGCAGTTTGCCCAGCGCAGTTGGCAAGCTTCCCTGGAGCGGCAATACCCCAAGGGGGCCCTGGTGGCTGCCAGCGGCCTGGTCAAAAAGGGCCGGTTGGGCCTAACGCTGGATAACCCGCAACTGGAGGTGCTGGGGGGAGAGGGCGAGGAGCTGGACAGGCTGGGCAAGATCTTGCCAGTTTACCCTCTCTCAGAAGGGATCCCCGCCGATCTGGTGCGCAAGGCGGTGCAACTGGCTTTGCCGGCGGCGGCCTTGGTGGAGGATCCCTTGCCGGCGGATCTCAAGCGGCAGTTGCAGCTTTTGGACTTGCCTGTTGCCCTGCAGCAGATCCACTTTCCTGAGACCCGAGAGCTGCTGGCCCAGGCCCGGCGGCGGCTGGTGTTCGATGAGTTTTTCTACCTACAACTAAGCCTATTGCAGCGGCGACACCGCTACCGTGCCCAAGCTCAGGCCATACCTCGTTACCAGCCGGCTAGAGGGGAGCTGTTGGATCGCTTCTACCAAATCCTCCCCTTTCAGCTTACCGCTGCCCAGCAGCGGGCCATCGACGAGATCCTAGCGGATCTGCGGGATCCCTTGCCCATGAACCGCCTCTTGCAGGGAGATGTGGGATCCGGCAAAACCGTGGTGGCGGTGGCAGCTGTGCTGGCAGCCATTCAATCCAGTTGGCAGGCGGCCCTCATGGCTCCCACCGAGGTTTTGGCCGAGCAACACTACCGCAAGTTGGTGGAATGGCTCAGCCAGCTGCAGGTGCCCGTTGAACTGTTGACTGGATCCACGCCCCCTGCTAAGCGCCGGGAGATCCTGCGGCAGTTGCAGACCGGGGAATTGCCCTTGGTGGTGGGCACCCATGCTCTCATCCAGCCGGCAGTGCAGTTTCGCAACCTGGGCTTGGTGGTCATCGACGAGCAGCACCGCTTTGGCGTGGAGCAGCGGGCCGCTCTGCAACAGAAAGGGGATCACCCCGATGTGCTCACCATGACCGCCACCCCCATCCCCCGCACCCTCACCCTGGCCCTGCATGGGGATCTGGATGTTACCCAGATTGACGAGTTGCCCCCGGGGCGCAAGCCCGTGCATACGGTGGTGGCTCGACCTGGAGATCGCCTACAAGTGGTGCGGCTGATGGAGCGGGAAATTGCCCAAGGGCGGCAGGCCTACGTGGTGCTGCCGTTGATTGAAGAGTCGGAGAAGCTGGATCTCAAATCTGCCATCGAGGAACACCAGCGTCTGCAGGAAAAGGTCTTCCCCCAATTTCGGGTGGGCCTGCTGCACGGGCGCTTGACCAGTAGCGAGAAGGAAGCTGTCATTGCGGCCTTTCGCCGGCGGGAGCTGGATATTCTGGTCTCTACCACGGTGGTGGAGGTGGGGGTAGATGTGCCCAATGCCTCGGTGATGCTGGTGGAGCATGCGGAGCGCTTTGGGCTCTCCCAACTGCACCAACTGCGGGGGCGGGTAGGGCGGGGATCTGACCAGGCCTACTGCATCCTGATGACAGGATCCAAAAGCGAGGAGGCCCTGCGGCGGCTCAAGGTGCTGGAGCAGTCCCACGACGGGTTTTTCATTGCCGAGATGGACCTGCGCTTCCGCGGCCCAGGGGAGGTGATGGGCACCCGCCAGTCGGGGCTACCCGATTTTGCCCTGGCCAGTCTCATGGAGGATCAAGAGGTGCTGCAGCTGGCCCGCCAGGCGGCAGAGCAGCTTATTGTCCAAGACCCCGACCTGAAGCGCTGGCCCCCCTTAAGCCGCATACTGGAAGAGCGTCAGGCCCGTCTCTTGGGCCCTGGGTTGTTGACCTAAGCTAGGGGCAATTGGAGCATGACTCTAGTCAATAATAAGCTCAACTATACTGAAAATAATGTATAATATGTTCAGTACGGATTACTACCA
>NZ_JANSHL010000006.1:50015-54456 GCF_047461575.1 Synechococcus sp. W60.1
GGAGCATGACTCTAGTCAATAATAAGCTCAACTATACTGAAAATAATGTATAATATGTTCAGTACGGATTACTACCAGTTGATCTTTCTGTTTACTTTCGAGTCTGCCAACATGGTAGCCAAAGCAAAGCAGAAAATTGGTAGTAAGACGACACGGAAACTGCGCTTTGGGTATTCTACTCAAAGCTTTGCGGGATACCGCCATTCTGTTTGGAAACAAACAGAATGCTATCGCTGCATAGTTGAACAGTGATGTTCAGCAGTGTTCAGCGTAAATGTATCAGCACTATGCCCTATACTCTCGAAGACTTAAAAGCCCACGGCCTTTCCCCGGCGGAATATCAACAGATCCAGCAGCAGCTGGGCCGGGATCCCAACCCCAACGAGCTGGCCATGTTTGGGGTGATGTGGTCAGAGCACTGCTGCTACAAAAACTCCCGCCCTCTGCTGAAAAACTTTCCCACCACGGGCGAGCGGGTAGTGGTGGGGCCGGGGGAAAATGCCGGCGTAGTGGATCTGGGGGAGGGGGATTGGCTGGCGTTTAAGATCGAGTCCCACAACCATCCTTCGGCAGTGGAGCCCTTCCAGGGGGCAGCTACCGGCGTGGGAGGGATCCTGCGGGATATCTTTACCCTGGGCGCCCGTCCCATTGCCCTGCTTAACTCGCTGCGCTTTGGGCCGCTAACAGATCCCCGCAACCGCCGCCTCATGGCCAGGGTGGTGGAAGGGATCGCCCACTACGGCAACTGTGTCGGGGTACCCACAGTGGGGGGAGAAGTGGCGGTGGATCCCTGCTACAGCGGCAATCCCTTGGTCAACGTCATGGCCCTGGGGCTGCTGGAGACCCCTACGGTTGTCAAATCTGCAGCCCAAGGGGTGGGAAATCCCGTTTTGTATGTAGGCTCCACTACAGGGCGGGATGGGATCCGCGGCGCCAGCTTTGCCAGCGCCGAGCTCAAGGAGGATGCGCAGCAGGATCGGCCGGCAGTGCAGGTGGGGGATCCCTTCCTGGGCAAGTGCCTCATCGAGGCCTGTCTGGAGGCCTTTGCCACAGGAGCTGTGGTGGCTGCCCAGGATATGGGGGCAGCCGGGATCACCTGCTCCACCGCGGAGATGGCCGCCAAGGGAGGGGTGGGGATCCGCTTTGACCTCGACCGAGTGCCGGCGCGGGAAAGCGGCATGGCTGCCTGGGAATACCTGCTCTCGGAATCCCAGGAGCGGATGCTGCTGGTGGTGCAAAAAGGCCGCGAGGCGGAGGTGATGGAGATCTTCCACCGCTGGGGTTTGCAAGCTAGTGTGGCCGGGGAAGTCATTGCCGAGCCGCTGGTGGAGATCTGGCACCAGGGATCCTGCGTGGTGCAGGTGCCGGCGCGGGCTTTGGCCGAAGACACCCCCGTCTGTGTCCGTCCGGTGTTGCCAGAGCCGCCAGCCTACGTGCAGGCAGCGTGGCAATGGGATCCCGCCACTCTACCCCCTTGTGATTGCCAGGGGATCCACCTCGCTCAGGCAACGCTGGCATGGAAAGAGGTGCTGCTGCAGCTTTTGGCCAGCCCCACTCTGGCCAGCAAAGCCTGGATCTATCGCCAATACGACCACCAGGTGCAAAACAACACCGTCCTTTGGCCGGGCCAGGGAGATGCGGCGGTTATCCGCATCCGTTCCCAAAAGTTTGGCGTGGGCGAGGTGCCGCCCCTGCGAGCTTCCCGCAAGGCCATCGCTGCCACCCTGGATGGCAATGGCCGCTGGGTGTATTTGGATCCCTACGAGGGGGCCAAGGCAGCCGTGGCGGAAGCTGCCCGCAACCTCACCTGTGTGGGGGCCGATCCCCTAGCTGTTACCGATAACCTTAACTTTGGCAATCCCGAAAACCCGGTGGTGTACTGGCAGCTGGCCCTGGCCTGTCGGGGGATTGGAGATGCCTGCCGTGCCCTCGGTACGCCGGTAACGGGGGGAAACGTTTCTCTCTACAACGAGACCCTCACCCCCCAGGGATCGCAGGCTATCTACCCTACCCCTGTCATTGGCATGGTGGGTCTTATTCCCGACTTGAAATGCATCTGTGGCCAGGGGTGGCAGCAAGAAGGGGATCTCATTTACCTCCTGGGATCTCAGGCCCTCACCAGCTTGGGGGGCAGCGAGTATTTGGCGGTCATCCACCAGCAAGTTACGGGCCGGCCCGCGCCAGTGGATCTGGAATTGGAAAAGCGGGTGCAAGCTGCCTGTCGCCATGGAATCCGCCAGGGCTGGGTGCGCTCTGCCCACGACTGCAGCGAGGGGGGATTGGCTGTGGCTTTGGCAGAAGCCTGCTTGAGCGGAGGCCGCGGCGCAACCCTCTCCTTGGCTCCTGGATCCTTGCGCTGGGATCAGGCCCTGTTTGGCGAGGGATCCAGCCGCATCCTGGTTTCTGTGGATCCGGCCCAGCGCTCTGCTTGGGAAGCCTACTTAGAAGCGCAGCTTGCCGGCCAGTGGCAGCTTTTGGGAGAGGTGGGATCCCCTGCGGATCCCCTGCTCTTAAGGACGGCAGAAGAGGATCCCTTACTGGTGGTGTCTTTGGCAGCCATGCAGGCCGCCTACCACGGTGCCTTTTCGGACTAGCTGAGCCTCGGTTGGGAAACCGTTTTCTGCGCCCAGCTCCCTTCTCCCTTGGGGAGAGGGGCCAGAGGTTGGAGAGGACAACATCCTTAGGGGGATTTTTCCTCACACAAATTGGCCTGGATCACCTCTCGATATTGGGACTTGGGCTTAACGCCCACCAACTGGGCCACCAGCGTCTTGTTTTTGAAAAATTGCACCGTCGGGGTGCCCGCCACCCCCCCTGCCTCTGCAATCTCCGGATCTTTCTCGATGTCGATCTCCACCACGTGCAGCTTGTCCGAGAACTCATCGATGATCTTGTTCAAGATCGGCTTGAGGGCATGACAAGGGGCACAGGTGGGGGCGGTGTACTTGACCATGAGCAGGCGATCACTTTCGTGGTAGAGTCGCCGCAGGGCATAGCTCCCCTCATGGCAAGTCTTGCTGAAGTCTAAGTCATCCTGTCCATTTTCCTCAAAGCTGGCCTCCTCAACAGCAGGATCCCCAGCAGACTCTGCCGCAGAAGTCGCAGCAGGGCTGGGTTCAGGATGGCTTTGGGGAAGGACGTGATACTCCTGGGCCAAGCCGTGTTCCGAGAGCCAACGCTCCGCCAACATCGCTGCCATACAGCCGGTACCGGCGGCGGTGATGGCCTGACGAAACTCGTGATCCTGCACATCTCCAGCGGCAAAGACCCCTTCCACACTAGTGGCCACGGAGCCCGGTCGGGTGACGATGTAGCCGATTTCATCCAGTTCCAGTTGCCCTTTAAATAGGTCTGTGTTGGGCTTATGGCCAATGGCATAAAATAGGCCACCTACCGGCATCTCGCGGATTTCGCCGGTTTGGTTGTGGCGCACTTTCACCCCGGTCAGACGCAGACCATCCCCCACCACTTCCACCGCTTCGCTGTGCCAGTGCACGGTAATCTTGGGATTGTTGAGAACACGATCCTGCATGGCCTTGCTGGCCCGCATTTTGTCGCTGCGCACCAGCATGTGCACGTGGGATCCAAACTTGGTCAGGTAGGTGGCCTCCTCACAGGCAGTATCGCCGCCGCCGATCACCACCAATTCCACCCCTCTGAACATGGGCATAGCCCCATCGCAGACAGCACAAGCTGACATGCCCCGGTTCCAGTAGGTCTCCTCCCCCGGCAGGTGTAGGCGCTTGGCTGTGGCCCCGGTGGCGATGATCAGGCTGTGGGTGCGCAATTCCCGCTCGTCAGAACGGACGACAAAGGGCCGCTGGCTTAAATCCACAAAGGTGACATCTTCGGTGTAAAGTTCTGCCCCCCACCGCTGCGCTTGAGCCCGCATGTTCTTCATCAGTTGGGGGCCGGTGATGCCCTCGGGAAAGCCCGGAAAGTTCTCCACCTCGGTGGTGGTCATCAGTTGCCCGCCCGGGATCCCGCCCGCCTGGAACCCCTCAAACACAACCGGCTTCAGGTTGGCACGCCCAGCGTAAATGGCTGCTGTAAACCCAGCAGGGCCGGAGCCGATAATCACCACATTCTCAACCCGACTTTGCTCTGTCATCCGATGTCTCTCCTTCTGCAATGGGAATAAAAGCCAAACTCATAACGACTACGCTTTAGCTTAACACCCCTTGGCGAACCGGTCGAGGCCGAGGCCTATTAGCCTCATTTTCGCTCGCCTCAGGCCATTGGGGCCTTTTTTGCCCATCCCATAGGGTTATCTCTGCCCAGAGGTTGGCCAAGTGGCGGCCATTGCCCAAGTTTTGGATCCCCAACACCCAATCCCGGTTGACCCAAGCCAGAAGGAAAAGAGGTGTGTAAACTACCCGGCTCCGACCGCTAAGCGGTACGGAGCGGGCTTTCAGTAGCCCTGAGCCTGCTCTGCCCTACC
>NZ_JANSHL010000006.1:54466-136808 GCF_047461575.1 Synechococcus sp. W60.1
AGTAAACTACCCGGCCCTGACTGCTTCGCAGTACAGGGCGGGCTTTCGGTAGCCCTGCAGTTGGCAAGCCAACCACGGGCCTCTAGGCTGGTTTACGACAGCCCCAAGCTTGGCAATCATGTTGGCCCCATTCCAGTCCGCATCCCCTTCCCATCCACAGTGCCCACACTTGAACTGCTTCCCACTGCGATAGGATTGCGCAGGGTCGGGATGAATGTGCAAACACCGGTGGCAGGTCTGCGACGTGTAGGCAGGCGGCACCAGAATCAAAGCAACCCCTGCACGCAGAGCCTTGTATTCCAGAAACTGCCTCAGCTGGTAGAACGCCCAACTGTTGGCCCTGCGCCGTTCAGCTTTGCTGCGTGGCTGTTGATTGACCCTTTCCCGGATCCCTGTCAAGTCTTCCAGAGCAATAGCGCTGTTTGTGACCTTTGCCCTAGAGACAATAGCTTTGGAGATGCGATGATTGACCCACGCTTGAAAGCGTCTCTCCTTGCCAGACAGCCGTTGCAGCAGTTCTCTGCATCTGCGCCGCGAACTGCGTGTGCCCTTACTGGCTTTGCGTTGGAGTGCCGCCCTCAACCGGGAGTAGTGGTCGCGGACTCTGTTCAACTGCTGTCCATTCCAGTTGTCCCCGTCTGACGTATGGGCGATATCCGTCCTGCCCAAGTCCACCCCGATCACCCTGTCGGTATCTTGTTGCTTGGGTGGTTTTTTCTCTACGCAAATCTGGATGTAGTAGGAGCCATCCTTCCGCTGGACTAGGGTGGCCGATTTGGGGTTAGAGCCAGCCAGCATTCCCCTCTGGTAGTTACCAATGGCTAGCTCAAAGCGTTCTCTCCCTTCCACCGTGGTCAGCGACACCGTCCAGTCTTTCTCGCGGAATGAAAAGATACGTGCGTCGTAGGTAACGAACCTACGCTTGAACTCTTTAACCGGACGGTTGCGCTGTCTCGCCACTTTGCGAGCGCCTGCCACCCGTCTGCACACCTGTTGAGCCAAGTTACTGGACAAGCCGAACCGGGCTCGAATCTCGTAGTAGCAAAGGGATTGCAGTTTGACCGCGTTGACGATCTTCTCCGGCGTGTTCTGGTTGACCCAGTTCAAGGCTTGGCCAAAAGCCTCCATCGTCGCGTCCAATTTGGCGGCTTGCGACTGGGACGCCTTGAGCTTACAGGAGACGGTCAGGACTTGGCTCATAAGTTCATTGTACTTCATCAAAGCGCATTCCTCCCGGCACTGACCCTACGGGTACAGTGCGGGGCTCCTGCGATTTCTAGCTGAGATGGCCAGCAATTTGGTCTTGGTCAGAAAGCGGAGCTCAAATGAATTTTGTATCAGAAACTACAAAATACCCGTGTTGGCCTTTCTAGGATGAGTGAGCGTTTTTGGCCTGTCTGGGTCGAAGCGTGGGGATCACCTGCTGGGATCCCATTTGTTTCAGCCACAGTTCCCCCAGTCTTAACCGCAACCCAATCAGGAGAGAGTAATGGCATCCACGCCCCAAGAAGTGCTTCAGATGATCCAGGACAACAACGTCCAGATAGTGGATCTCAAGTTTGTGGATATCTTTGGCACCTGGCAGCATGTTTCCTTCCACACCTCGATGATCAAGGAAGAAACCTTCACCGAGGGGCTTCCCTTTGACGGATCCAGTATCCGGGGCTGGAAAGCGATCAACGAGTCGGACATGTACATGGTGCCGGATCCCAAAACGGCTTGGATCGATCCCTTTCTGGAGGTGCCCACCCTCAGCATAACTTGCAGCATTGTTGAGCCGCGCACTGGCCAGCCCTATAGCCGCTGTCCCCGCAGCCTTGCCGCCCGTGCCGTTGCCTATCTGCAATCGACGGGCATTGCCGATACGGCTTACTTCGGGCCGGAAGCGGAGTTTTTCATTTTTGAGGATGTTCGCTTCGACCAAACCCAAAACTCGGCCTACTACTTCGTGGATTCCATCGAAGGTCGCTGGAACTCGGGCCGCGAGGAGAAAGGTGGCAACCTGGGCTACAAGCCTCGCTACAAAGAGGGCTATTTCCCGGCCCCGCCCACCGATGCCCATCAAAACATCCGCACCGAGATGCTGCTGACCATGGGCAAGTTGGGGGTGCCCATCGAGAAGCATCACCACGAGGTGGCTACCGGCGGGCAAGGGGAGTTGGGCTATCGCTTTGCCGATCTGATCACGGCTGCCGACTACATGATGGTTTACAAATACGTGATCCGGAATGTGGCCCGCAAGCACGGCAAAACCGTCACCTTCATGCCCAAGCCCCTATTTAACGACAACGGCACTGGCATGCACACCCACCAGTCCCTCTGGAAGGATGGCCAGCCCCTGTTCTACAGCGAAGGCACCTATGCCAACCTGAGCGAGACAGCTCTCTACTACATCGGTGGCCTTGCTCAAGCATGCCCCGGCAATCCTGGCCTTCACCAACCCCACCACCAACTCCTACAAGCGCTTGGTGCCCGGCTTCGAGGCGCCGGTGAACCTGGCTTACTCCCAGGGCAACCGTTCCGCTGCCATTCGCATTCCGGTGACCGGCAACAATCCCAAGGCCAAGCGTCTGGAGTTCCGCTGCCCGGATGCCACCTGCAACCCCTACATCGCCTTTTCGGCCATGCTAATGGCTGGCCTGGACGGGATCAAGAATAAGATCCATCCCGGCGAGCCCTTGGACAAAGATATCTACGATCTGGAGCCGGAAGAGCTGGCCAAGATCCCTTCCACGCCTGGATCCCTGCTGGATGCCCTGGAAAACCTGCAGAAGGATCATGCCTTCTTGCTAGAGGGCGGTGTCTTTACTGAGGATCTGATCCAGACCTATATCGAGTACAAGATCGACAACGAGATCAACCCCATCAATCTGCGGCCTCACCCCTACGAGTTCGCCCTTTACTTCGACGCCTAAGCGGTGTGGCCGATTCTGCAGCGGGATCCCTGATGGGATCCCGTTTTTTTCCGAGGAAATAGCACCCCTCAATTGTGGATCCCTTGGGCAACTTAGCTACTTTTGGTCAACAGCACCTCGTGCCAGCGTTGAAGCGTCCTGTGCCGTCCATCGACCTGAGGAAGCTCAACCCAGAAACCAAAAGGGGATCCCCAGCCGGGATCCCTTCTCGCTGAGCTCATGCCAGAGCATCAACAGTTACGGGCAGATCAGCTCATGCTGACACGGCTACGGTCGTAGTTGAGCCGAAAGGTGGGATGCACTTTTCCTTGGATGCGGTTCCAGAAGTTGCGCACGTTGACATGCAGGCCAATCTGCTCTGTACCGCGGAGCAGCATGGATTGCTGGCGAATCCGAATCAAGCGTTGATGGCTCATCATCAAGCGGCGAGACAGCTCATCCAAGACATGAGAACGGCCATTGGCAGCCACCGGGGCAGATGCCTCTGCCGTCTGAACGGGTTGAGCCGGCCCTTCGGCCGCCTTGAGATGATGAGCAACACCCCGATAGAGCAGGTCAAGGTTGGTGGGCAAAACCACCGGCTTGCTCAGGTGGCGGAACCGCCAGTCCAGCCCCCGGTAACGACCCCCCACTTTGCCGGGAGAAACCGCCGCTGTTGCAGAAGAGGGGGTGTAATCGACGCCACGGTAAAAGAGTGCCATGATCTTCGCCTCCAAATGAGTTGAGTTTTCATCCGTTCGCCTTCTCCCAAGAGAAGCCACACGGTTACCAGAAGAGTTGAGGCGCGTTCCTTCGGGATATCTCCCTACTTCCGTCCTCTGGCCGTGATGTCGCTCTACCTACATTAACGAGCCGCCCAGCACGCGAGAGGATGAACGATTTCTATCTACATTCTGTATTATAAGCTACGGTTTTGAGGTATTGCCAGCAAGTTTTAACAAAAATTTCCACTGAGTTTCTGGCCAGCTTCCTCTAATCGGGACTAGTCAGCCGGGATCCTCGGGGGCAGCAGGGTGCAGAGCTTGAAGCCGAGTTCTTCGCTCTGTCCGAGATGCCAGAGGAAGCATTATCGTGGAAGAATCCTCAGGATTGGCTACAAAAGTTCACATTCCTTGGTGGGTGCCCTGTGCAGGAAGACTTTCGTCTGATTTTGGACATTGTGACGGTATTGGCGGCAGCGGCAGCAGGTGGATTCTTGGCTTCGCTGCTGAGGCAGCCGGTGTTGCTCGGCTACTTACTGGCCGGGATCTTGGTGGGGCCAACCGGGTTGGGGTGGATCAAAGAGTTGGTTCAGGTGGAAACCTTGGCCCAGTTTGGGGTGACCTTTTTGCTGTTCACCTTGGGGGTGGAGTTTTCCCTGAAAGAATTGCGCAAAGTGCGGGGGATCGCCGTTGGCGGAGGCATTTTGCAAATTGGCCTGACGATTTTGATCACGGCGGTGCTGGCAGTGGTCAGCGGCTGGTTGACGCCGGTGCAAGGGATCTTTTTGGGGGCCGTGCTCTCCTTGTCCTCGACTGCCGTGGTGCTGAAAAGTCTCACTGAGACCAACCAAATGGGCACTCCCCAAGCCCAGGCCATGCTGGGGATCCTGATTGTGCAAGATTTGGCGGTGGGGCTGATGTTGGCGGTGTTGCCGGCTTTGGACTCTCCCCTGCCGGAGCTGGCGGGATCCCTGGCCAGGGCCTTGGCAGAAATCGGCTTGGTGGGGCTGGGGGCGGTGGTAGGCGGGATTTGGCTGGTTCCCGGTTTCCTGCGTCTGCTGGCTCAGCAGGAGAGCAAAGAGGTGTTTCTGCTGGGGGTGATCAGCCTCTGCGTGGGGATTGCCCTGTTGACGGAGCGGCTGGGCATTTCCAGCGAGATTGGGGCTTTCATTGCCGGTCTGATGATCTCGGAGGTGGAGTACGCCGACCAAACCCTGGACTATGTAGAGCCTTTGCGAGATGTGTTTGCTGCTCTCTTTTTTGCGGCCATCGGCATGCTCATCGATCCCAGCTTTATCCTCGGCCATCTGTTGCTGATCCTGGGGCTGGTGGGTCTGGTGATGGTGGGCAAGTTTTGCATCGTGGCTCCCTTGGCGCGGCTGTTTGGTTACACTCTGCCGGCAGCGGTGGTGGTGGGGCTGGGCCTATCGCAAATCGGCGAATTCTCCTTTGTGCTGGCCAGCGAGGGGCAGGCTTTGGGATTGGTGTCGCGGCAGATCTATTTGTTGATTGTCAGCACCACAGCCGTTACCCTTCTGCTCACTCCCTTTCTGCTGAGGGGCGCTCCTCGACTGTTTTCCGGGCTACACGGGATCCCCTTCTTGGCCCGCTGGTTGGAATCGGGCGAGCGGCCCCGCGCTTTGGCCCCCGATGCTCCTCAACAGGGGCACGTGGTGGTGTGCGGCTATGGGCAGGTGGGGCAAGACATTGTGCGCATTCTCGAAGCCCGTCGTCACCCCCTCTTGGTCATTGATCAATCAGAACGGGTGATCCAACACCTGCGTTCCCGTGGGATCCCTTACCTCTACGGAAATGCGGCCAGCCCGTTGGTGCTGGAGAAAGCTTGCCTGCCCCAGGCCCGCGCCCTGGTTATTGCTCTGCCGGATCGCATGAGCATCCGCCTCTGCCTGAAACGAGCTCTGGAGTTGGCGCCGCAATTGGATGTGGTGGTGCGAGCTACCGACAAGGAAGACATCGAACAGCTCTATCAGTTGGGGGCCAGAGAAGTCGTCCACCCCGAATTTGAGGCCAGCCTGGGGCTGTGCAGCCATGTGTTGCTGGAGTTGGGAGAACCCCCAGACATCATTCAGCAGGAGATCCTGGCCATTCGCAGCAGCCACTACCGCGATCTGCGCCCTCTCCACCCCAGTTGTCTGATCCCCGCGCCTGTCAGTTGGCTGACACCGCCGGCCCCACCTCCCTCTCCCCCCCTCCCCGCCAATGCCAACGGCAGCCACGACAGCCACCCACCTGAGTCTGTGCTGGCCTGGTGGGAACGCTGGCAGCGGCCTGTTCAACCCGAATGGGCAGGGATCCCTGGCTCTGCCGAGTAGAGATTTGCACCTCAATCTTCATAGTATCCTGCAAACTGGAGGTGTGGCCACTGCAAGTTGCAAGCCTCGGGACAGTTCCCCCGCTGCCTTTGCGGATGGAGACGCTGGGAGGTTTTCCAGAGGCAACGGAAAGGGTCCTCGGCGTTGCTCGGCACTCTGGGGGGAGGGGTGCCCCATCTGTTTCTGGCCTAGGTTGCCATGCCGACCGTTAACTATCTGCGCATCAGCTTGATCGATCGCTGCAATTTCCGCTGCCAGTACTGCATGCCTGACGAGGCGGAGTTGACGTGGCTGCAAGCCCCAGAGCGTTTAACGGATGAGGAAATCCTCACGTTGGTTCGAGAGGTGTTTTTGCCGTTGGGGATCGATTGCTTTCGCCTCACCGGCGGCGAACCCCTGCTCAGGCCGGGGCTGGAGCACCTCATCCGGGCTCTATGCAGCCTGCCTGGGGTGAGAGATGTGGCCCTTACCACCAACGGCTTCAACCTCAGCCAAAAAGCTCAACTCCTCTATGAAGCGGGGTTGCGCCGCATCAACATCAGCTTTGATTCCCTCAACCCCGAGACCTTTCGACTGATCACGGGGCGGGATCGCTGGCGGCAGGTCTGGGCCGGGATCCAAGTTGCCCACCAAGTGGGGTTTGATCCCCTCAAGTTGAATGTGGTGGTGATCCCTGGGCTCAACGAATCGGAAGTGGAAGATCTGGCTGCCCTTACTCTGGAGCGACAATGGCATGTGCGCTTCATCGAGTTTATGCCCATTGGCAATGCCGCCCTCTTTCAGCAGGCCGGCTGGGTGGAGTCTGAGGTGCTGCGACAGCGAATTCGCGCTCGCTTTGGCCTGGAACCTGGGTTTGTGGCCGGCAATGGGCCGGCGGATGTGTTTCGAATCCCGGGGGCAAAAGGCACCTTGGGCTTTATCAGCCAGATGTCGGAGTGCTTTTGTGATCGATGCAACCGCATGCGGCTATCCAGCGACGGTTGGCTGCGCCCTTGCCTGCTCAACGAATCCGGCCAAATCAACCTGCGGGATCCGCTGCGAGCTGGGATCCCTGCCGAAAGGCTAAGACAGCAGGTGCGAGAACTGCTGGACATCAAGCCGGACATCAACTTCAAAGGACGGGACACCGGCAGCCAGGGATCCTACCGGCGCACCATGTCTCAGATTGGCGGCTAGCGGGGATAAGGGATCCGCAAAAGCTGGTTGACCGGTGGGTGGGCCACCTGCAACTGTTTCCCATCCGGCCACTGGATCTGGATTTCCTTGACCCCTGTTTCGGATCCCAGGCCAAAGTGGGCCACCGGCTCCATCTGACAGAGGTAGCCGCTGCCGGCGTCGATGGCCTGGATCTGGGTACGGGTGGAGGTGAGCAGCCTTACCAACGCGCCGCGGGCCGGGGCTCCCTGGCGGGTGAGGGGCAGAACCCTCAGCCAGTTGTTGGCATTGGCCTGAGGGCGATAAAAGCTCAGGGGCTGTGCGCCGGACTCCCCATGGGCGATCAACAATTCCAGACGACCATCCCCATCCACATCGGCCACTGCTGCTCCTGTCCCCAATCCCTGCGGCTCGGCAGCATCTCCAATGTCAATGGCTTGCCAACGGCCTGAGCGCCATGCAAACAGACGGTTGGGCTCGCCGATGTTGTTGAAAAACAGCTCCGGATAGCCGTCGTTGTCGAAGTCGGCAGCGATGACCGTGCGAATGCGGGAGGGCCTAGCCAACTCCGGGGGGGCTACATCCTTAAAAAAACCGCCGGGGGCCTGGATCCAGAGGCGATGGGGGCCTTCCCAGTTGCCATAGAGCAAATCCAGCCGTCCATCCCCATCCAGATCCACCGCTGCCACGCCGCGCCCATGCTCGTCGGGATCTGCTAGGCCCACCTCAGCGGCAATCTCTTCAAAGGTGCCATCTCCCCGGTTGCGAAACAGAAAGTTAGGTCCCTGCTCATTGACGGCAAAAATGTCCATCCGCTGCGAGACCAAGGGCACGGCCACCAACCCCCGCCCGCCCGTCACCCGATTCAATCCCGCTTCCGGCGCTACATCGGCGATCATCTGGTTGGAGGCCAGCTCATACAGGCGCATGGGGCCGCCGTAGTTGGCCACGAAAAATCCATAGCTCCCCTGGCCAAGACGATCCACACAAGCTACAGAGCGACCTGCGGTCAAGTTGAGGGCATCTTGGTTTTGCGGCAGGGAGAACAGGTCCACCCAGCGAGATCCCTGCCAGTCGAAGAGGCGATCCCCAAAGCGCTTGCGCCCGCCGAAGGTATCGGTGTTCAAGACATAAAGTTCTTCCTGCCCGTCCCCGTCAAAGTCGGCGGCAGCCACCCCAATTGCCATGCGCCCTGCATCGGCCAGGGTGTCGTCTGCTTGATCCACCAGGGCTTGCCCATCCCACTTCAAGACCCGATTCGAGCCACGGAACCCGCACACAAACAGCTCAAAGGCCCCATCCCGATCCAAATCGCAAGCGGCAACCCCGTAGAAAAGGGCAGGTGGGTTAAAGCGGATCTGCGAGCTGCAATCTTGGAACATGGGGATCTCATCAGAGAGCAACAGGAACTGGTGGAGCTTCCAGCTCTGATGGTATGCTGGATCCTCGCCGAAACTTCCCTTTCAACCATGCCACGCATCAAATCTGCCATCAAGCGCGTTCAGATCGCAGAGCGTAATCGGCTGCGCAATAAAGCCACCAAAGCAATGGTGCGCGCTCTGATGAAGAAAGTGATCTCCCTCTCGGCTGCCTACGCTGCCAACCCACAGCAAGAAACTCTGCAGGAAATCCAGGCGGCGATGAGTGCTGCTTTCAGCCGCATTGATAAAGCTGCCAAAACCGGCGTTCTGCACAAAAACACAGCCGCTCGTCGTAAGGCTCGGCTGGCCCGGATTGTGAAGCTGTCTGTGGCTTCCTCGGAAAAATCCCAGGCTGAGGCTTTGGGTGGGCGTGATTGACTTCTCCTGCTGCTTCGGAAGTGGTGCTTGTGCGGGATTTCAGCCGCACGCAAACGAGATTTTGCCTCGGTGCCGGCAGGGATCCCAAGTAGCAGCCAAACCTAATCTTGAGTATCCAACCTGCGCACCAACCAGCGCCGCAGCGGATGCCACACCGGCAAGGATAGGATCCAGCGGGATTGCTGCTCCAGCATGAGACGCTCCACCGGATACAGGCCGAACAGCTCATAGCGGCTTTGGGCAATCAGGATCCCCATCGTGAAGCTGACACAGAGCAACAACCCCAAAGTCGGCCATCCTGGGCGGTGAAACAAGGCATATCGCAGGCCCGTCCAAGTAAAGTAATCCAACAGGCGGGCTATATCCGCTCGCAAAGCCCAAAGGCTAGGGATCCCGACTACCAGCCACAGCAGGCCCAGAAAGATGAAGCTACCACCGTGATAGAGGCGCAGCAGACGCTTGGCTGCCGGAGACAGGGATTGAGTGCCGGAAGAAGCTTTCTTTCGCCCAACTGAGCCAGGATCAGGGAGCAATGGCATGGGGATCCCGATGTTCAACACCTCAAAACCCATTTTGGCCGGGTCTGCGCCGGGAAAGCTCGGTCACATGGGATCCCGACCCGGCTCCCTAAGTCAAACCGCGCAATTTGCCCAAGCAACAATGCAGAACTCAAGGTCAGAGGCAGGTGGGCAGGGTTGGGGATTGGGAACTTGGTCGGGGATATAATGGCTCTGCACCCTTTTCTTCGGCCTTGCTAGCTCAAAGGATAGAGCACCGACCTTCTAAGTCGACGGTTGCAGGTTCGAGTCCTGCGCAAGGCGCTGGCCTTGCCCTCTAAGCCTTGCTTGGGGTTTCCGACAAGCTGCCCTGATGGGGGCACCACATCTGAACCATCACCTGCCGAGAGTGGCTTTCTACCCGCAGGGATCCGCCCATCAGCTCCACTGCCTTTTGAACCAGCGATAGACCCAAGCCCGTTCCCCCGGCGTTGCGGCAATCCAACTGGGGGAGGCGATAGAACTTTTCAAAAAGGCGGGGCAACGCTTCTGCAGGAATTTCCACCCCTGTATTGCGCACCGTGATCAGCCAGCCGGGACGGCCATTGGAGTTAGCCTGGCTCACACTTAAATAGATGCTTTCCCCAGTGGGGGTGTACTTACACGCATTGTTTAAAAGCTCGCTGACCACCCGCGACAAGAGGCTCTCATCCGTGCAGAGGGGCCAAAGGTCGGGATCCCATTCCACCTGAAACTGTTGGCCCTGTTGGGCAGCTCGCAGCCGGAAGGGCTCGCAAAGATTGGGGATCCACTCCTGGGGAGATAAACAGGTAAGTCTGAGGGCTTTGTTTCCGGACTCGATGGCTTGCAATTCCAATAAGTCGTTGATCAACTCCAGCTCGCGGTTGGTCTCCATCTCCAAAATCTGCAAGTAGCGCCTTTCCCGCTCGGTTAGGTTGGCTTTGGATAAAAACCCAATGGCCAGCTTCATGTTGGTGAGAGGCGTGCGCATTTCATGGGAGACCATGTGCAGAAACTCATCTTTGAGTTGGTTGAGCTCCTGCAACTGTTGCACCTGACGCTGGATCGTTTGATAAAGACGTGCTTGGCGAATGGCGATGGCACATTGGCCGGCTACCCGTTGGATAAGCCGTTGTTCCCGCTCGGTAAATATCTGCCCCGGTGGACGGGATCCACAAATATTCCCCGAAACAAGCAGTTCCTCGTCTTGCCCTGCCAGATCCCTTTTTTCACAGATGGGGGCGACGATCAGGGTACAGCGGTCATGGTTAGGCCAGCAGGGGTGATGGAGATTGCTGAAGTGGCAGAGCTGTCCGCGCCGGAGCTGGCGAAGCACATCGGCAAAATCTGCAAACGGGATCTCCAGGGGAAAGCGCCGGATCCCTTCTCCGGCCAAATAGTCCACCGCCAAAACGCTGACCTGCCGCTCTGGGTCATGAAGGGCAATGGTGCAATTGGATAGGTTCAAGCTGAGGGCCAATTCTCGGGCCACCGTTTCCAAGATTTTTTGTTCATCCAAAGTGGAGCGAATTTCTTCGGTGATGAGCTGGAGTAGCGCTTCGTCGTTGTAAGCTTGTTCGAGCTCTGCGTTGGTCTGTTGCAGCTTTTGATAAAGCTCTGCCTGCTGAATGGCCACTGCCAGGTGCTCCCCGATGGCCTTGGCCAACTCGATCTCATCGGTTTGCCAATCCGGATCTGAAGTCAGGCGCCGCAGGGACAGGGCACCCCACACTTTTCCCTGGCAAGCCACTGGGATCACCAACCAAGGGCCCAGGTGGTATTCTCGCTTTTCATGGATAGCAAAGGGATCCAAAACTTGCTCGGGATCCGGCGCATGAAAAACTTGCAGCTGCTTCAAGTATTGGATGGCCACAATGTCTGGACTATCCGGGATGTGCAGGTGAAGGGCAGTGGGCAGATCAGGCGATTGGACGTAGCTGGCAACACCTAACCATACAGCCTCAGCCGGCAGGTACTGGTAAAGGGTAACCCGTGCTGCCTGCAACACTGCCCCCACTTCCCGCACCGCCACATCAAACAGGGTGGGTAAGTCCAGAGAGGTGTTGATGGCCTGAATGAGCTGATTAAACAGTCTTTCTCGCTGCAATTGCCGCTGCAGTTTCAGCTCAGCTTGCTTGCGAGGGGTGATGTTTCTGATGATCACCAGCACTTGATCTTCCCCAAAGGGAACGATGCGGGCCTGGCGATATTGGGGCTGAGGGGATCCCTCTGGGCAGGGGTATTCGATCTCTTGAGCTTGCCGGGTTGCTAGGGCCAGCTCCAGATGCTCGCGAATGGCTTGGGCTGTGGGCTCTGCCGCACCGGCGCAGGCGACCTCAGGAAACAGCTCTTCAAGGGTTTTGCCCAAATAGTAGGCAGGGGAATGGGGGACAGAAAAATGGCTGGGCGGCTTGAACTCCAGACAGCGGCCCTGGCGATCCAGACAAAGCAGCATTTCGGGCAGAGCTTCCAGGATCTGGCGATGGCGACGCTCCCGCTCAGCCAAGGTGGCCTCTAGTTGCTTGCGCTCGCTGATGTCCAGGGTCACGCCGACAATCTCGCCGGGATCCCCTTTCGGCTCCAGCAGGACAACCCCCTGGGAAAGCTGCCAGCGCATCTGGCCGTCGGCCTGGTAAACCCGATATTCCACCGAAAAGTTGGGATCCCCCCCTACCGCCCTGGGCCCAGCCGTCTGCAAAGCTTCTTTCACCCTTTGGCGATCTTCCGGGTGAACGTGCTGCAAACACACTTCCAGGGTGAAATCTTGGCCGGGATCCAGCCCGTATTTGGCCTTGCATTGGGGAGAGGCAATCAACTTCCAGGTGCGCAAATCCAGTTGCCAATAGCCCAGTTGGGTGGCTTCTAAGGCCAAATAGAGATGCTCTGGATAAAAGCTGCCGTCTCCTGGCCGCACCGGCACCAGGCGGTATCGAGTTGAAGCCATCTCCCTCACCAGATTCTATGAGCCCTGCCTCATTGTGGACGATTTTCAGGAGACGTGAGGGATCCTACTATTCGAACTGTTAGAAATTCCTAACCTTAAGCATGGCTTCAGGGTAACTCTTAGATATGTGTTCTCCGACACCAAACCTTCAACTTGAGCTGGACTTCAACTTCACGGGGAGAAGGCCTAGGGTCACACCCTGCTGATGCAACCGGGAGGCTTTGGGCCGGGCTTGTGGGAAAGGGGGGTGCCTCTGCTATAGTATCGTCAGTTGCATTTCGGATCCCAAGTGGTGGGATCCCCCTGGCAGGTAGGGTCAGGGCAGGCTTCGAGATGTCTTTGCGCTCTTGCGAGAGTTGACGTTGCGTTGAGCTTTCTCGGTGTGATTCTGCCCTTAGCCTGCGTGAAGCGTTTTCTCTTTTTTATGCTTTCCTGTGCAACGTTAAGCCTGACGTTTAATCACAGAAAACTTCTCCTGCTCTCGAGTTTGGGTTTATCTGTAGTAAGACCTGTATTCAGATTTTCCCGATGGGTTGACGGTTTCCTGTTCGCCCTGGCGCGGCTTCTCAAGGTGCCGTTGCCCTCTTCATTTGGTTAGCGGACGGGGAAACAGAAGATTGCTAGATCTGGACAATTAGCAGGGCCGAGGTTGTCTTCACTTCCTTGGGCTTTGGCTTAAGTTTTCCTTTCCCCGGGTATCTCTTGCAGAGTTGCCCGATGTTGGCGATGGCAACAGGATAGTCTGTTTAGCCTGCTGTTAGGTTTTCTGGATTCTTTGAGTTGGGTTGATGGGCTGGCCCGCGGCATGGCGAGCGAAGGGATGCCTTTGACCTTTCTCAGCAGACTTCTCCCTATTTTTTCCTAGCTCAACTCAATCATTTTCCAACCGAAGAATTCAAGGTTATTGCTGTGGTTTGTAAAGTTTCTCCCAGTTTGGATCGACATAGCCAGTCGAGTGAATCTGCTTTGCTTGGCCAGGCTTCATTGCCCCAAGGCCACCCCTTGGATCCCCTCAGTGCTGAGGAGATGCGGCAAGTGGTGCAGATCCTGCGCCGGCAACGGCCCCTCAGTTCTCAGGGGCGCTTTGTAACCATCCAGCTACAAGAGCCGGAGCGGCCTTGGATGGAAGCGTGGCAGCCGGGGCAGCCGTGGGATCGGCAGGCTTTTGTGGTGCTGTTGGATCCGGCCAGTGGCAACACCTACGAAGCCGTGGTCTCTCTGTCAACACAGCAGGTGCGCTCTTGGCAGCTCGTTCCGGGCGTGCAGCCCCCTCTGCTCGACGATGAGGTGTACGCCTGCGACCGCCTGCTCAAGGAGGATCCCCAATTTTTGGCGGCTCTGCAGCGGCGGGGATTGCCGATGTGGATTTGGTGATGGTGGACTACTGGACGGTGGGCTACTTCGGGATCCCGGAAGAAGAAGGGCGGCGGCTGGTGCGAGGCTTTTGTTTCCTACGTACTTCCCCTTGCGACAACGGCTATGCCCGCCCCATCGAGGGGCTCTACCCCTGGATTGACCTCAACCGCATGCAAGTTGTCAAGGTGGAGGATCGGGGTCTGTGGCCCTTGCCGCCGGAGTCCGGTAACTTCGACGAGCTGTTTTTCAAAGATTTTCGCCAAGACTTGAAGCCGCTAGAAATCACTCAGCCCCAAGGGGTGAGCTTCCAGGTGGACGGCCACCACATCCGCTGGCAGAAGTGGGATCTGCGCATCAGCTTTAACCCGCGAGAGGGGCTCGTCCTCCACCAGGTGAGCTACGAGGATCAAGGCCGCCTTCGCCCCATTCTCTACCGCGCCTCGGTAGCCGAGATGGTGGTGCCCTACGGGGATCCGCGGGATCCCCACTGTCGCAAAAATGCCTTTGATGTGGGGGAATACGGCATTGGCATGCAGGCCAATTCCCTGCAGCTGGGCTGCGACTGCTTGGGAGAGATCTACTACTTCGATGCCTGGTTGCCCACCAACAGCGGCGAGCCCATGCTTTTGAAAAATGCCGTCTGTATGCACGAGGAGGACTTTGGGGTGCTCTGGAAGCACACCGACTGGCGCACGGAACGGGCGCAGGTGCGGCGCTCGCGGCGGTTGGTGCTTTCCTTTTTCACCACCATTGGCAACTACGACTACGGCTTTTTCTGGTACTTCTACCAGGATGGCACGCTGGAGTTTGAAGCCAAGCTCACCGGCATCATCAACACTTGCGCCACGTTGCCGGGGGAAGAGCCGGAGTTTGGCGTCTTGGTGGCACCCCAATTGTCCGGCCTCAACCACCAGCACTTTTTCACTGTCCGCCTCGATATGGCGGTGGATGGGCCGTGCAACTCCCTCTATGAAGTGCATGCAGAACCTCTGCCTCTGGGGCCAGATAACCCCCATGGCAACGCCTTTCGCGCCCGCTCCACCCTGCTCAAAACCGAGCAGGAGGCTAAGCAAACGGTGGATCCCTTGCGGGGCCGCTATTGGAAGATTGTCAACCCCAATCGCCACAACCGCCTGGGACAGCCGGTGGCCTACAAACTGATGCCGGGGGAAAACGTCCAGCTTTTGGCCCACCCCGACTCTTGGCTGTACCGACGGGCAGGATACCTGGCCCACCACCTCTGGGCCACGCCCTACCATCCCGGCGAGAAGTTCCCAGCAGGGGACTACCCCAACCAACACCCCGGTGGCGAAGGGCTGGTGCAATGGACGCAAGCGAACCGCTCCCTGGAAAACACCCGCCTAGTGCTCTGGTATAGCTTTGGCTGCAATCACTTCCCCCGCACCGAGGACTGGCCAGTGATGCCGGCTAGCTACATCGGCTTTATGCTCAAGCCCCTGGGCTTCTTTGAGTGCAACCCAGCTCTGGATGTGCCTCCTCCCCCGCCGAAGACCAAAGGCTGCTGCAGCTTTATTGACTACCCCCCTGCCTAGAGGGCGAGGATTCTTTCAAGTGCGAACAGCTTGGGCGCGACAGGAGTGAGAGGGGAGGCACTCTTCGCCCACGGGGCTTGAGACCTGGTTTCTGGGTCACCGTAGCAGGTGCCTTCCATTGCTCAGCCCCGGTCTTTGGTGCTGGGCAAAAGCTCTGCTCAGATCTGCTCAGATTGAGAGTTCACAAGCTGCTGCGAATCACAAACGAGTAGTTGCTGCCCGGTTCCAGCAGATAGTCGGATTTTTCCAGAAAGCGGCTCAAGGGCTCGCAAATCAAAGCTCGCCCCACAGAAGGCTCCACTCTGAGTTCCCCGGCCCGAAAGCGCCAGCAAAAGCGCCAAACCCAACCATTGGCATTGACTTCCCCCTCAATGGCACCCTCTTGCCAAGAGCGGCGGGTAATTTGGATATGGGCAGTGGTCTGAGGCAGTCGGCTCATCCGGCATCTCCCGACGGGATCCCTTGTAGGGTAGCGCGTGGCTCCCTCGCTGCCGCCAGCAGGTCGAGTATGGCGAGTGAGGCAGCAGGAGCTCAACCCGTGGGGAGGGATCCCGTACACAGGGTCAGTTCTTTCGATCTTCTGAGAGCGGCTGCAACAAACCCCCCAGGGTAGGGGGGCTGTTTCCTGGGCTCCTGCTGTAGGAAAAGCTGGCCAGAAGCTAGCGAGCGGCAGTTGCAAGGGTCTTCGAGGATTTTTTCTCTGGCTTTTCAGCCGCAACCTCTGCTAACAAAGCTCGCAGGCTGGGAAAAAGGAAGTGGTTCTCCTCGACATATTGCGCGCCGAACAACCCCTTCTCCGCCCAAAAAAACCGATCAACGGTATGCTCATTTCGCCGCACCAAAATCAGCGCGGGGGGCTGAATAGACTTTTCCTGAATATACTTTCGAGCAGCGGTTACAGACTTCTCTTCACCACTGTCCAGATTAAATTGAGGAATGTGATCTAAAATTTTGCGCCCTTCCAGACGACGGCGACTCTTACGCTTTCTTCTCCTAACCAATGTAAGCCTCCTGTAGAAGGATGACCGAACAACCGCAACCGCAAAGAATATATCAGCGCTGCTTAAGAAAAGCAATAACTTTTACCCATTTTTGTTATCATCTTTTACAAAGGCAATAAAGACAGCAGTCGCCCTCAAAGCCCTTGAAGGGTTACTTATGGACGCGCCCAAAAAAATCTAATCGGGAACCTTTCTCCGAACAAAAAATCCTCCAACAATCGCCTGCAAAGAGAGCTAGCGATTGGGCGTTTGCTAGGTTGACTGCTGATATTGATAGGGGATCCACGGGCTCTGACACCTGCGAAGAAAGTCAGATGCCGATGTGGGAGATCCGCATCAAATCTGGCCCCTAGCCTAACATTAACAAAAACGATACTCAACAGAACATATACCTAAGCTCAGCTTCAAGACAACCCCCTTTGGGCTGAAGTGCTAAGTCAATTGCCAATGCTGCAAGTCTGGAGCTGCTCAACCGAGGAGAGAAAGGGGCACTCCGGTGCCGGGCTACCGTTGAACAGCGCATGTAAGACTGTACAACCAACTTCTTGTTTCTACAAGAGATCCACTGCAGATCCCCAGCATGTCCACACAGCCCTTTCGCGAGTTCATCCTGGGAGCCCTGGAGTGAGGAGTTCTGGTACCGTAGGGATTGGATAGATCCCGCGCCAGGTGACCGGCAAGCTGGAATGGGCTTGATGGGCTGCCAGGACTGCGCTGAACCGATTAGACGGAATCCAGGCATCTTGCTAGTCTGGCTTCAGGTTTGGCTGCACCTCAAGGGCTTAGGTCTATCTTGTCTGGGTTTGGGGAGTTTTGGGCATGATGAAATTCGCGTTGCTGATGGGTCTGGGACTCAGCTTGGGATCCCTGCCGGCTTGGGCACAGGGAGCAACCCCGTCGCCTGGCCCTGCTGCAACTGCTTCTCCGACTTCGGGGGGGGCTCCGGCCACAGCAACTCCCAGCCCTGTGGCATCTCCAGCCCTGACCCCAGAGCAAGTCACCGATGCCCAGGTGGAACAGTTGGTGCGGATTCTGTTGGAGTTGGATCCCCTGATCCGGGAAGCGAGCGCCCAACTGCGGGAAACCCAGAACGAGGAGGAGTACGAGCAAATTATGCAGCGCACAGAAACCCAAGCCAGCCGCATTGTCGA
Organism: Synechococcus sp. W60.1; assembly: GCF_047461575.1. Lineage (NCBI taxonomy): Bacteria > Bacillati > Cyanobacteriota > Cyanophyceae > Synechococcales > Synechococcaceae > Synechococcus > Synechococcus sp. W60.1. The sequence continues at coordinate 71,893 of NZ_JANSHL010000006.1, forward strand.
GGAGCAAGGGCTGACAGTGCTTCAATACCGCGAATTGATGACCTTGGCGAACGAAAATCCTGTTCTCAACCAGCGGGTTCGGGCCCGCTTGCAAGAAGTTTTGCAGGAAGGGGAAGCTTCCAACTCTCCAAAGCCGGCCACCCCGACGCCTACACCCTAGGCTGAGCTGGCTTGCCTTGGCTAAAGGCAGGGAGAACCCGAGGCAGCCGCAAGGTAAAGCAGGTGTGGTTGGCCTCGCTGTTGAGGTGAATGCTTCCTTGCAACAGGCTTACCCGCTGCTGCACAAGGGCCAACCCCAACCCTGTCCCCCCTTGCCGCCAGGGATCCGCGCTGGGCACCCGATAGAACTTCTCAAATACCCGCTTTTGCTCTTCCAGGGGAATGGTTACGCCGGTGTTGAGGACTTGGATGTCCAGGTGGTCGGAATGGCAGGTGGCCTGAAGGCTGATCAGGTGCTCAGCAGGGGTGAATTTACAAGCGTTTTTCAGCAATTCCGCCAGCACCGACTTTAGCACTCCCGGCAGGGTAAAAATGGCAGGCAGTCCTGGAGGGATCCCAAGGCTGAAGCGCTGATGGCGGCTATGGGCCTCCTGAGCAAAGGGCTCCGCGATCTGGGGCAACCACTCTTGCAGCTCCAACCAGCAGGGCCGCTGTGAACCGTTCGCGTTAGCGGGACGGAGTCCCTTGAGCACCTCTAACTGCTGCAGTTCCAGCAGATCCTCGACCAGTCTGATCTCCCGCTCACATTCGTTCTCCAACACCTTCAAGTACTGAGAGATTTTGGCCGGATCCGGGGATCTGGGAGCGCCCTGGGCAGGCAGCAGGACGGAGCTGAGCAGGTGGATGGCCATTTTCATGTTGGAAAGAAGGGTGCGCAGCTCGTGGGACACCGTGCTAAGGAAGTCATTTTTCAGGCGATCCAGCCGCTGCAATTCCTGTACTTGGCGATCCAGTTGGGCAGTGCGGGCCTGTACCTTTTCTTCCAGGGTGCGGCTCAGTTCCTGAACCTGTTGGAACAGTTCCGCCTGCCGAATGGCGGTGGAGAGGTGAGCAGCCAGGGCCAAGATCAGATCCTGATTGGTGGCCAGCCAACCGGGACGTGCTGTTTTCAGCTAGAACCCGCAGGAGCCCCGCACTCTATTAGTGGCTAGTGACTAGTGGCTAGTCACTACCCACTCACCACTATCCAGGGTCAGTGCCGGAAGGAATGCGGCCTTCCTTGATGAAGTACAATCGGCGCATGACCCAAGTCCTGACTGTAGCTTGCAAACTCAAGGTGTCCCAGTCGCAAGCTGCAAAATTGGATGCGACAATAGATGCCTTTGTGCAGGCGTTGAACTGAGTGAATCAGAACACACCACAAAAGACAGCCAACGCCGTCAAACTGCAATCCCTTTGCTATACTACCAGAGGGTACCTCAAGGCAGCTATCCAGAGTGCAGTCCACAGTGGTGATCGGGGCGGGGCCAGCTGGATTGAGTGCCGCCTACGAGCTGAACAAGCAGGGCTACCCGGTAACGGTTTTGGAAGCGGATCCGGTGCAGGTAGGGGGGCTATCCCGCACTGTAACCTACCAAGGCTATCGCTTTGATATCGGTGGACACCGCTTTTTCTCCAAGTCGGCGGAAATTGAGGCTCTGTGGACGGAGATTTTGGACTCGGAAATGCAGGTTTGCCGTCGGCTTTCCCGCATTTTTTACCGAGGTGTTTTCTTTGATTATCCAATTCGACCTACGGATGTTTTTGCCAAACTGGGGCCAGGGTTTACCACCCTCTGTCTGCTCAGTTACCTAAAGGCGCGCCTCTTTCCCAGGCCCAATCCTGTATCTTTTGAAGATTGGGTCATTAACCAATTTGGGGAACGGCTGTATCGCACTTTTTTTAAGACCTACACCGAGAAAGTGTGGGGGATCCCTTGTCACGAGATCAGCGCCGACTGGGCAGCCCAGCGGATCAAGGGTCTGTCGATGGCTTCTTTGATCCGTAAAACCTTTTTCCCCAACCGAGAGGGGGTGATCAAAACCCTGATCGATCGCTTTCGCTATCCTCGCCTAGGGCCAGGCCAGATGTGGGAGCGCGTTCAAACCTTGCTGGCAGAAGCCGGGCAGCCGGTACAACTGGATCGCAAGGTTACGGCAATCCACTGGAACCGGGCCGGAGTTCAAGCTGTACAAGCCTGTTCTCAAGGGGGAGAGACCTTTTGGGTGACCGGCGAGCAGTTCATTTCCACCATGCCGCTGCGCTCTCTGGTGCGGGCTTTGGTACCTGCAGCACCGGAGCCGGTGCGAGAGGCTGCCGAACAACTGCGGTATCGGGATTTTTTGACGGTGGCTTTGCTGGTGGATGAGCCCAACCTATTTCCAGATCACTGGATCTACATTCACGATCCCTCGGTGCGGGTGGGGCGTATCCAAAACTTCAAGAATTGGAGCGCGGACATGGTTCCGGATCCCTCGGTCACCTGCTTGGGTTTGGAGTATTTTTGCTCAGCGACGGATCCCTTTTGGGGACAAACCGATGGGGATTTGATGGCCTTGGCAACGCTGGAATTGCAGCGGTTGGGCCTGCTGGGGAAGGCAAAGGTTTTGGGCGGCACAGTCATTCGCGCCCCGAAAGCCTACCCGGTTTACAATCACGGCTATCAAGCTCACATCCAGACCATTCGAACCTTTTTGGAAGAAGCACTGCCCAATTTGCAGGTGGCAGGCCGCAACGGCATGCACCGCTACAATAACCAGGATCACGCCATGATGACGGGCCTTTTGGCCGCTCGCAACATTGTGGCAGGGGAACGGCGCTACGATGGGTGGCGGGTCAACCAAGATGCTGAGTATCTGGAAGAGGCGGATTCGACAGCGGCCTTGGTGGGAGGACGGGCCGTGCCCCAGGTGCTGGGTCGCCGGAGTTAGCGGCGGAAGGGATCCTGCTTCGATCCAGCTTCGCCATCCAACACCTCTAGGATGGCCTTGGCAGCGCGAGCCAGAACGCCGGGTTCTCCTAGGGCTGCCCGCATCGCGGCGTAGTCGGCTTGCAGTTGGGCTTGGCGTTCGGGCCGAGTTAGCAACTCCAGCGCCAGTTGGGCAATCTTCTCCGGCTGGGCCTGCTCCTGCAGCAACTCCGGGACAATGGGGCGCATCTGCACGAGGTTGGGCGGAGACATGAAGGGCACCGACACCCTCAGCCAATGGCGGGCGATCCAGAAGGTGATGGGGTTGAGGCGATAGATCACCACCTGGGGGATCCCCAAGATGGCCGTCTCCAAGTTCACCGTGCCCGACTTGGCCAACACCAAATCAGCCGCTGCCAAGGCGAGGTGATGAGCTTTGTGGGGGGAGAAGAAGGGCAGAGCTTGGGGATCCAAAAGGGTGAGGTTGAGCCCAAGGCGGTGGGCAGCCCGCGCAATCGGGGCAGCAAAACGGGGCGAGGCCAGGGGCACCCAAAACTGTGCCTGAGGCAGGTGAGCTTGCAACAACTGAGCCGCCTTGAGCAAGACAGGCAGAACCGAGCGCAGCTCTTGCCGACGCGAAGCCGGCACCACCACCACCACCGTGGCTTCGGCAGGGATCCCCAACTGGGCTCTGGCGGCAGCACGGCTGGGCACAGCGGCCAAAATATCCAACAGGGGATGGCCCACATACTGGACATGGGCTCCTGCCGCCGCGTAGTAGCGGGCTTCCTCAGGGAAAATCGCCAACATCAGCCGCATCTGCTGGGCCAGTTGGTAGGTGAGGCGGGCATCCTGCGACCACACCCACTCTTGGGGAGCAATGTAATAGACGGCAGGGATCTGCCGCCGTTGCAGCAGACGGGCAATGCGGCTGTTGACGCCGATGTAGTCCACCAGCACGGCCACATCTGGCGGGTCTTGGGCTAAAAAGCGGCGAATCTTCCACTCCGTCCAGAGGGCGGGGCCGACAAAGGGAAGAGCCTCTAAAATGCCAACGGAGCTGATCTCGGTAGTGCGGTGCAATAAACGGGCCCCGGCAGCAGCCATGCGCTCCCCTCCCACGGCGGTGATGCGCAGCTGAGGGCGTTGGCGCAGCAATTCTTCGATCAGATGGCTGGCCTGCAGATCCCCTGAGACCTCGCCCGTGCAGATGAACAGGTGGCTCACTAGAGCTACGTTCCCGACCCCAATCTTTAGTCATCCAGCTCTGAAGTGCTCTGCACCGGCGGATCTTCCCCCCTCCCGCGCAGGGCCGGCAGAGGGCCACGTCGTTGGGGATGGGAGAGGGAGTCTTCCAAAAATTGCAGCAGATGTTGCAGGGATCCCGTCTCGTCCACCCACTCTTTCCCCTGTAGGGAAAGGACATGGCGCTCTCCCTCCGCACCGTTGTTACAAACGACACACAGGCTGCTGCGCAGTGTTTGCAGCGCTTTTTCCAAAGGCAACCCTGAGCGGTACAAAAATCGGTAGACCTGCCGCAGCAAGGGCAGGGATCCCTCCATCCCTTGGGCTCGCCGCAGCCCCACCAAGTTCAGACCGCGGATGCGAGCCGGATGTCCTTCCACCAACATGTAGGGGGGAACGTCGCGGTCAACCCGGCTCATCGCCCCCACCATGGCCAAGCGCCCAATGCGGGTGAACTGGTGGATCCCGACCATGCCGCCAATGCGGGCTTGAGACTCGATGTGGATATGGCCGGCCAAGGAAACAGCATTGGTAATCACCACCTGATTTTCGATGACGCAGTTGTGGGCGACATGGGTGTAGGCCATCAGCAGGTTGTAATCTCCAATCAGGGTGGCTTCCCCTTCATTGGTAGCCCGGTTGATGGTGACGAACTCGCGGATGCGATTGCCTCTACCGATTACCACTTGAGAGGGGGCGCCGCTGTACTTCAGATCCTGAGGCTCGGTGCCCACAACTGCTCCCGGAAAAATGTGGTTGCCCTCGCCGATTTCCGTCCAGCCATCGATCACCACATGGGCCCCCACCACCGTATGGGCAGCAATGCGAACATGCTCGCCGATCACCGCATAGGGGCCAACCTGTACCGTTTCGTGCAGCTCAGCTTTCGGATGGATCACCGCAGTGGGATGAATCCGCTCCCGTGAGCGGTGCGGCGCACTTGCAGAGATGTTGGGAGTGGATCCCGCTGAAGCGAACGAACTCATTTCCGACCTAGCCAGCAACTGTGGTTACGCTCCCAACCCTGCGAAGGATCACCAAGACTTGACTCCAGGGGAGATGAGCCTTAGAGCTACGCCCCACTGTCGCGACAACATGTTTACCGTATCCCGACAGAAAGGCGCAAGCAGCCCCTGAGCCATCTTTCTATCCCAACACTTTATCTCAATTGCGAGAACACCCACACCGGAGCGCCTCCTGGATGGCCGCTGTTGGCCCATCAATCCACCAGGGAGAACATCAGCTCCCCCTCGGTTACCAGTTGCCCTCCCACCTGAGCGCGGCAGAACATCTTGCCAATGCGCCTCTGGCGAATGGTGAGCAAATCGGCGGAGAGCAGCAGCTGATCCCCCGGCAGTACCGGGCGGCGAAAGCGAACGCCATCGATCCCGGCAAACAGGGCCAAACGCCCGGCCACGTCCGGCAACTTGGTCAACACGATCCCCCCTATCTGGGCCATGGCCTCGACGATTAGGACGCCGGGCATGATGGGTCGGTTGGGGAAATGCCCTTGAAAAAAAGGCTCGTTGAAGGTGACGTTTTTCAGGCCCACTGCCCGTTGCCCCGGTTGATACTCCACAACCCGATCCACCAGCAAAAAAGGATAGCGATGGGGCAAGATCTCCAAAATCTGCTCCGTTGTGAAGACAGGGGGAGCAGTTGCCAATTGAGCGGCTGCCTCAGCCGAGAGGCGGGGAGGAGGGGAGACATCAGAGGCCATGGTGAACCCGTGGAGACAGAAGATAAAACTGAAACCCCGGATGGGGAGGAAGCAGGCCAGAACTCAGCCAAAAGAGCACCCAGGGAGCTGCGGAAAGGAGGGGAATGAAGCGGATCCCACCCTGGGGATCCCCTTGAAGACAAGTGCTCCGCACCGCTCTCGCAACTGAGGATGGCAGGGTTGTGGCTACGCAACCGGATCCCTTGCTCCCCCTCACTCTTCATGGATCAGCAGGGATCCACTCTTGAGCAACTGCTCGGCCAAACGGTGGTGCAGGGCATGGCCCGCCTTGTAGGCCACAATGTGCCCCTGCAGTCGGCAGCCCAGGAGGCTGAGATCTCCTAGTAAATCTATCAGCTTATGGCGCACCGGCTCATCTGGGTAGCGCAATGGCCCCAACCACTCGGTTTGGCTACAGACAATGGCATTTTCCAGGCTGCCCCCCTGGATTAGCCCCCGTTCCCGGGCCAGCTCCACATCCTGCTGGCGGGCGAAGGTGCGGGCCGGCGCAATGGACTGGACAAAATCCGGCCTGTTCTCCCTCCAGCTCAGCCACTGTTCTCCAATCGGGCAATCGGCAAAATCGATGCCATAGGTAAAGCGAGCTGTAGGATGGGGGAGGGCGCTGACAAAGGCTTCCCCCGCCCAGACAGTGACCGGTTCTTGGATCACCCCCAGCAGGGCTGGCTGATCTTGGGCCTGGATCCCGGCCTGGGCAATGGCCTCTACAAAGGGCAGGGCAGAGCCATCCAGAATCGGCAGCTCCGGCCCCTCCACCTCGATGCGGCAGTTGTCAATGCCCAGGATGTAAAGGGCGGCCAGCAGGTGTTCCACCGTCTGCACTTGAACAGAGGGGGATCCCTGCTGCAACAGGGTGCAGAGATGGGCAGGGGCCAGGGATCCCAACCGAGCCGGGATCTCAGGGGATCCCGGTTGATCCACCCGCACAAAAACCCGACCGCTGCCGGCAGGAGCTGGATGCAGACTGCAGCCAATTGGCAGGCCGGTGTGCAGGCCAACGCCTTCTAGGGCAATAGAGCTGGCTAAGGTGTGTTGCCGGCCTCTCATCGTGCTCCGCAGCGCTAGTGCAAACGCTCTTGGCCCTGGTCGAAAACGCGGTAATACAGCTCCCGATAGCCCACGCGCAGGTTGCTGCTGGCATCTGCCAACTTGGCTTTGTGGCTGCGGGTGCCGTAGGCGCTGAACACCTCGTAGGTATCTCCCTCAAAGAAAAAGGAAGAGACATCGGACACCTCTTCGCCCCCCAGCAACTGCCAGCGCCCCTGGCGAAACTGCAGCCGGTAGTGGGCTTTATCCAAGCTGCCGGAAGGACGGTCGATCATGGCGTCGATGCTGCCCTCGTAGAACGGCTCGGCACCACCATTGGGGATGGATATGTCCACAGGCCACACGTCCACAGCGATATCTCGGTAGCGGCAGTTGGGCCGGTTGCACAGGCGAATCGAGCGCATGACCTCGGCAATGGCTTCCAGCCGCTGCCGCGCCTCGGCCAGAGAAAACCGCTCTGAGTCGCTATCGCGAACGAGCTGGGGCGATACCTGAGCCGGCCCTGCCAGCGATGAAGGGGCAGCCAGCGCCGGGGATCCCCAGCAGCATCCCACCAACACCAGACAAATCAAGCTCAGCCAACAACGGTATGCGGATCCCATGGATGCAATCTATGACAAAATCAAGCTCCTCTTCTCTACTCTAGGCACTCTGGGGGATCCCAACCTGATGCCGATATTACCCCACTCTGGCCCTGAACAACTGGCGCAGGTACGGCTTGTATTGGTGCAGCCGGCTGGGCCGCGCAACCTCGGCGCCATTGCCCGCGTGATGAAAAACATGGGCTTCAGGCAGTGGGTGCTGGTGGATCCCCAATGCGATCCCCTCGATATGGAAGCGATCACCACAGCCGTGCATGGGGCAGACCTGCTCCATCAAGCCCGGAAGGTGCAAACTTTGCCCGAAGCCCTGCAAGGGTGTGTGCAGGTTTTCGGGACAACGGGGCGCAGCCAAACCTACCCACCCGAATGGCAAATTCAGTCCCCCCGCCAAGCCTTTCCCGCTCTGCTGGCCGCCGGCCCTGCCGCCCTCGTGTTTGGCCCCGAAGATCGCGGCTTGAGCAACGAGGAGCTGGCCCTTTGCCATCGCCAGATCCAGATCCCCACCGATGCGACCTATCCCTCTTTAAACTTGGCCCAAGCCGTGGCCATTTGTTGCTATGAGCTGTACACCCTCGTCTGCCAGAGCCCTTCCCCTGCTCCTCCTATGCCCTCGCCTCAAAGGCTTGCCCCCTTCGAGCTGCTGGAGGGATTTTTCGACCACTTAGAAGCGCTGTTGCTGCAAATTGGCTACCTGCACCCCCACACAGCCCGCCGCAAAATGCTCAAGTTTCGCGCCCTGTTCCAGCGAGCCGGCCTGACCGTAGCCGAGGTGGCCTTGTTGCGCGGGATCCTGCGGCAACTGCAATGGAGCCAGGGATGCTCTCGTCAGGAACCTCTGGAAGCAAATGCAGCTCCCGTCCCGCCGACGCAACCAGATTCCAGCAGGACCCCATCTTGACCCCAAGGCTGGGCCTCCAGCCCCGCCCTACCGCTACCGGAAGCAAGCTAGAAGGGCGGCTTCCTGCTTTCAGGCGGCGCGGAGCGCTTGTCAAGAATCTTGAGGCTTTGGCCGTGGGAGAATATCGGAGAATATCAATGCTAGAGCTTAAGGGTGGCGCGGGGATCGTAGGATTGAACCCGCTGCAGCCTTTCGTAAAGTTCTCGCTCTTCTTCGGAGATCTGGGTGGGCAAATGGATCTGCACCACCACGTAAAAATCCCCCCGTTCTCCGTTGCCTTTGGGAAATCCCCTTTCCGCCAGCCGCAACTTTCGCCCCGGCTGCATGCCAGGTGGGATCCGCAGCTTCACCACCCCATCCAAGGTGGGCACCTCCACCTGGGCGCCCAAAACCGCTTCGCTGGGGCTGATGGGCAGATCGCAGTAAACGTCGAATCCCTCTAGGCGATAGAAGGGGTGGTCTTTCAGCTCAATTTTAAGGTACAGATCACCGGCACCGCCGTTGGGGTTGGGGTGGCCTTGGCCGCGCAGGCGAATCCGCTTCCCTGGCGTAATTCCCGGCGGGATGTTTACCTCGAGCACGCGATCCCCGCCCACCCGCAGGCGACGCTTGCCCCCCTCAAAAGCTTCTGGAATGCTGATCTGGATGGTGGCCTCAGCATCGTAACTGGTGTTGCCAGTGGATCCCGAAAATCCGCTGCTGCGGTCTGTGGTTTGGCTGCGCACCCGGCCCAGCAGTTGATCGATGAAGTCTTGAAAATCATCAAATTGGCTGAAATCGACGCCACTCCCCCCAAATCCGCTCCCCCCAAAGTCTTGGCTGAAGGGGCTGCTGCTGTAGGTGTAGGCATCGCGGCTGGAGCGAAACCCGCCCTGCTGATAGTATTGGCCAAATTGGTCGTATTGCCTGCGCTTGCTGGGATCCGAGAGAACTTCGTAGGCTTCGTTAATGTCTTTGAATTTCTCTTCAGCCGCTTTGTCGTTGGGGTTGACATCTGGGTGATACTTGCGGGCTAGGCGCCGATAGGCTTGTTTCACCTCATCGGCAGTGGCCGTTTTGCTGACCCCCAAAATCTTGTAGTAGTCCTTAAAGTTTTGCATGGAGGCGTCCGCAGGCAAATCGCTGAGAGTGGGCAGAAAACCACGAGGCTAGGCGTCCCCGGCAAGGGCTCCTTCCCTCCGACCTACTGAAGAAAATGAGGAGGCGGGCTAGACGCCATCGCCCATCCCGTCCCTCCTCATTATCGGCGCTACAAGTAAGGGCGGGATCCGCCCTGGGCCCGCGGCCCACGGAGGGATCCCTGAGCAGTCACTTGCTCTCGGTGAAGTCGGCATCGATCACATCATCGCTGCCGCCGGAGGTTTTCCCTGAGCCGGGAGTGGGGCCAGAGGAGGCCCCCGGCTGTTGATACAGCTCGCTGCTCATGGCGTAGAGAGCCTCTTGCAGCTCCCGCTCTTTGCTCTGGATGGCGCTGTCGTCCTCCCGCTGGATGGCCTCCCGCAGTTCTCGCACCAGAGTCTCGATTTGGCTGCGTTTGCTGGAGGAGATCTTGTCGCCCAACTCCTTCAACTGCCGCTCGGCTTGGTAGGCCAGCGAGTCGGCCTTGTTGCGGCGCTCAATTTTCTCCCGGCGGGCCCGGTCTTCGGCAGCGTATTTTTCTGCCTCAGCAATCATGCGCTCCACCTCTTTGCTATCCAAAGTAGAGGCGCCGGTGATGGAGATGCTCTGCTCTTTGCCGCTGCCTTTGTCTTTGGCCGTCACCTTGAGGATGCCGTTGGCGTCGATGTCGAAGGTGACCTCGATCTGCGGCACACCGCGGGGGGCCGGCGGGATCCCGTCCAGCTTGAAGCGGCCCAGAGATTTGTTGTCGCGGGCCAGCTCCCGCTCCCCTTGCACCACGTGGATTTCCACAGAGGTCTGCCCATCTTCGGCAGTGGAGAAGATCTCCGACTTGCGGGTGGGGATGGTGGTGTTGCGCGGGATGAGCTTGGTGGCCACGCCGCCCAAGGTTTCCACCCCCAAGGACAAGGGGGTGACATCCAGCAGCAGCACGTCTTTGACTTCGCCCGCCAGCACACCCGCTTGGATGGCCGCCCCAACCGCCACCACCTCATCGGGGTTGACACTTTGGTTGGGTTCTTTGCCCAGCAGCTCCCTCACCAGCCGCTGCACCGCCGGAATGCGGGTGGATCCCCCCACCAGCACCACTTCGTTGATGTCGGCCTTGGTGAGCTTGGCATCCCGCAGGGCTTGTTCCACCGGCCCCTTGCAGCGCTCCAGCAGGTCGGCACAGAGGTGTTCAAATTGAGCGCGGGAGAGCTTCAGCTCCAGGTGTTTGGGCCCATCGGCAGTGGCAGTGATGAAGGGCAGGTTGATGGTGGTTTCGGAAACGCTGGACAGCTCGATCTTGGCTTTTTCCGCAGCTTCCGTTAGCCGTTGCAGCGCCTGCCGGTCTTGCCGCAGGTCGATCCCTTCCATTTGCTTAAACTGCTCGGCCATCCAATCGACGATCTTCTTGTCGAAGTCATCGCCGCCCAACTGCGTATCGCCGCTGGTGGATTTCACCTCGAAAACACCATCCCCCACTTCCAGGATGGACACGTCGAAGGTGCCGCCGCCCAGGTCGAAGACGAGGATGGTCTCGTTGTTGCGCTTGTCCAAGCCGTAGGCCAAAGAGGCTGCTGTCGGCTCGTTGATGATGCGCAGCACTTCCAAACCGGCAATGCGGCCCGCATCTTTGGTGGCCTGCCGCTGCGAGTCATTAAAGTAAGCAGGAACCGTGATCACCGCTTGGGTGACTGGCTGGCCCAGGTAGCGGCTGGCGTCATCCACCAGCTTGCGCAGCACCATGGCCGAGATCTCTTCGGGCGCAAATTCCTTGTTCAGGCGGGGGGCGTATAACTTGACATTGCCCCGCTCATCCCGCCGTACCTGGTAGGAGACCCGCTTGGAGTCGGCATTCAGCTCATCGTACCTACGACCGATGAACCGCTTAACCGAGTAAAACGTGTTTTCCGGGTTGAGCACCGCTTGGCGGCGTGCCATCTGGCCCACCAGGCGCTCTCCATCTTTGGTGAAGGCAACCACCGAGGGCGTGGTGCGAGTGCCCTCAGCATTGGCGATGACGGTGGGGACACCCCCCTCCATTACGGCGACAACCGAGTTGGTTGTGCCCAGGTCAATTCCTACAACTTTTCCCATCGGCTCCTTATTCTCCTCTTCTTGAGTACATTGCTTCGGTTACCGCCGCCAGCCTGTGTGAAGTAGCTTGGGCAGCCAATCCGTGAAAGTCCAGCAGGTAACTTAACCGTTTTCTGGGTCGATCCTATCCGGCCCAGCCGCTTGGCCAGGGCGAGAATGCCGCCCATTTCTCGGGGTTGAAAAGCGGACCCATTACGGATCTCCGTACCTGCTGTGTCCGGGCAAGCGGGATTGGTGCGGTTTTGGAACCTAGCTTTGAATGAGTTGCAGGGCTTCGAGGCTGCGGGCCACAACGGTTTCAGCCAGGGGAAGGTAACCCATAGTTTTGGCCAGGGATTGCCCTTCGGTGAGGGCCCAACGCAGCACGGCTTGCAAGGCAGCGGCCATGGCGGGATCCGGGTACCGGCGGTAGGTCAGGATCCAGGTGTAGGTGACGATGGGATACGCTCCAGGGCCAGCGGGATCCGGCACAAAAGCCCGCAGGTTTTCCGGCAGCTCAATTTCGCTCAAGGCCAGGGCCGAGGCTTCCGGGGAGGGGAGAATGAACTCGCCGCGGCGGTTCTCCAGAGCTGCCACCGACAGATCCAGCTCGCGGGCATAGACCGACTCCACGTAGCCGATCACCCCTTCGCTGAGAAGCATTTGGGCGCTCATGCCCTCGTTGCCTTTCACCCCAATGCCCACCGGCCACTCCAGCGACATGCCAGCACCGACTTCCGAGGCCCAAGCCGGATCGATGGCCGCCAGGTGGCGGGTAAAGGTATCGGTGGTGCCGCTGCCATCGGAGCGGTAGCAGACGGTGATGGGCAGATCGGGAATGGTTAGCTCCGGGTTCAGGGCCAGGATCTCCGGATCCCGCCACTGGTCGATTTGGCCGCGAAAGATCTTCACCAAAACGGGTCGAGACAGCTTGAGTCCAGAAGGGATCCCCGGCAGGTTGTAGCCTACGGCAATGCTGCCTGCGGTCATCGGGATCATGACCACACCCCGCTTCACCTCGGCGATCTCGGCGTCGGTCATGGCCACGTCGCTGGCGGCAAAGTCCACCGTTTGGTCGATAAATTGCCGGATCCCGGCGGCGCTGCCCACCGGTTGGAAGTTGATCTCCACCTTGGGATCCACCTGGCGGTAATCGGAAAACCAGCGCAAGTAAAGAGGAGCCGGAAAGGTGGCCCCGGCTCCGTTGATCAGCAAAACTTTGTCGGCGGGCTGGCTGCCGGAGGCAGGAACAGGATCCCTGCCGCTGGGTTGGTCAGAACGGGATCCCCTTTGACAGGCGCTCAAGGTAGCGCCGGTGGCCAATAAAGAAAGCAACACTTCTCGGCGACGGAAGCGGGGCAGTTGAGCCATGGTTCAGGTTCTCCGAGGTCACCGCCCCGATCCTTGTCTTGCCTGCGGGGCCCTGTCAAGGGTTGCCAGTGGGATCCCCTGCGTAGGTCCACTTGCCCCAGGTGGCTGTCTTTTCCCTCTGCGCCATCCCCGTATTCCTCGCTACGCTTCCCAGCAAAACTCAGGATCCAACCCAAGTCCAGAAAGGAAAGACAGAAAATGGAGAATTCAAGAGAAAAACAAAGAAAAACAGCGCAAACAAGAGATTGAGCGAGCTGAGTTCTGCGGCAGTTGCACAGAGATCCCCAAGCCAAAGCCTTGTCTGGCAAGGCTTAGCGGTTTTTGGGCCTGAGTCCCCCCGCACCAGAAAAATCTTGACATATTCTGGAATAGGGCAATATATTGTGGATTCTGTGCAGAAATCCTGCGCTGTTCACATCTCGGTATCTGGGGGACTACTATGCCGACTTTGACTCGTTCTCCCTGGACACTGCGAGACAGCGAAAAGCTCTATCGCATCTCAGGTTGGGGGGATCCCTACTTCCGTATCAACGCCGCCGGTCATGTGGAGGTGACCCCACAGGGCCTACAGCAGCAGGAACCGGGCATTGACCTGTACCACTTGGTGATGGATCTGGTGGCACGGGGTTTGCAGTTGCCTCTGTTGATTCGCTTTCCCGAGATCGTGGCCGACCGCATGCGGCGGATTTGCGAGAGCTTTCAGCAGGCCATCCAGCGCTTTGGCTACCCCAACGTCTATCGGGGGGTTTACCCCGTTAAGGTGAACCAGCAGCGCCACCTGGTGGAGGAAGTGGTGAAGCACGGTCGCGCCTACCACTTTGGCCTGGAGGCGGGATCCAAGCCGGAGCTGTTGATTGCCCTAGCTTTGCTGGATACTCCCGGGGCTTTGCTGATCTGCAACGGCTACAAAGACCGGGATTTTATGGAGACGGCTCTCTTGGCCCAGCGGCTGGGGCGCACCCCGATCATCGTTTTGGAGCGGCTGCAGGAGCTGGAGCTGGCGCTGCAGGCTGCCGACCAACTGGGCATTGACCCCATCTTGGGGGTACGGGCCAAGCTCTCCGCCCAGGGCAGTGGACGCTGGGGCACCTCGGCTGGGGATCGGGCTAAGTTCGGCCTCACGGCCACCGAGATTTTGCAAGTGGTGAAACGGCTGCGGGAAGCGGGCAAGCTGCATTGTCTACGCCTGTTGCACTACCACATCGGCTCCCAGATCTCGATGGTGAGCGTGCATGGACGGGCCGTGCGGGAGGCCAGCCAAATCTACATCGAGCTGGTCAAGCTGGGGGCCCCCATGGGCTACCTGGATATCGGCGGCGGCTTGGGGGTTGATTACGACGGATCCCAGTCCCCCAATCCTTTTTCCCAGAGCTACAGCATGGAGGACTACGCCGCCACCGTGGTGCAGACCGTGCTCACCGCCCTAGAACCCCACGGGATCCAGCCGCCGGTACTGGTGACCGAAAGCGGACGCGCCCTGATGTCCCACCAGTCGGTGCTGGTGTTTGACGTGCAAGATGTCAACGCCGCCAGCCCCTACCCCATGCCCACCCAGCTTACTTCCGATGCAGAGGTGATCCAGAAGCTAAACCAGCTTTACTACCAAATCCAGCCCGATACTCTGGTGGTCAATTACCGCCGTTGTCAGGAGCTGAAGGAGGCTGCTCTGCGTCAGTTCACCGAGGGATCCCTCAGCTTGCAGGAGCGAGCTGAAGTGGAGCGGCTGTTCTGGAACTGCTCCGACAAGATCTGCACCTTGGCCTACGAGCAGCACCAAGCAGGGCACCCCGTGGCAGTGGATCTCCTGGATCTGGACGAGATGCTGGCCAGCATCTACTACGGCAATTTCTCCCTGTTCCAATCCCTGCCGGATAGCTGGGCCATCGACCAGGTCTTCCCCATCATGCCCATCCACCGTCTGGATGAGGAGCCACGCCAATGGGCTACCCTGGCGGATCTGACCTGCGACAGCGACGGCAAGATCAACCGCTTCTTTGGCGAAGACGGGCAAATCACCTCGGTTTTGCCGCTGCATGATCCTGACGGGCATCCCTACCTACTGGGGGTGTTTCTGGGGGGTGCCTACCAGGAGATCCTAGGGGATCTGCACAACCTGTTTGGCGATACCAACGCGGTGCATATTCGCTCCCGCCCCGGCGGCTACCACGTTTCCCAAGTCATCAAGGGGGACACCATCGGCGAAGTGCTGAGCTGGGTGCAGTACAACAGCGAAGATCTGGTGGAGACCCTCCACCACGCCACCGAGACCGCCCTGCAGCGAGGGCAGATCACGCTGGATCAAGCCCGCGCCTTGCAGCAGCACTTTGAAGACAATCTGCGGGCCTACACCTACTTGCACTGAAGGTGGTGTTCCTCGAAAAAATCCCTAAAACCAAACAGGGATCCCGGCCTAAAACCGGGATCCTTTTTGCTTCCAGATCAAACCAAATCAAAACCAGATCAAAAATTTGTCGATCACAGACGCACCGGACTGTCCAAAGCCAAGTTAATCGTTTGGTTAGGGCGCAACACCACGACTTGAGGTGCCGTGATATTGCCCACCGCCACTCCGGCTCCAGCTCCGCCAATAACCCCTAAAGCAGAAACGCCTCCTGTGAGCAAGCCCAGCACCGTACCCCCCACAGCACCAATGGCTGCATCTTGAGCAATCGCTTCGGCAGAATAGTGGCGCGGGTCTTTCTCAGTGTGGATCAAATCAGTGGATCAAATCAGAAGACATCTGCACCGAGTAAAGTCGCCCATTGGCAATCAAAGCTGTGCCGAAGAACCTGGCCCCTCCCTGAGTCGGTCGTAAGCTGCCTCGCACCTCGCTGCCTGCTGGGATTACCAATTGGCCGCTGCCGTTGTAGATGTCCTGAGCCACCCGCAGGGTAAGTGGGTGGGTGCTGTTGGGGCTGAAGTACTGGGGCTCTTCTCCCTTGAAGCTTTGGACGGGAATGATGGTGCCCGGCTGCAGTTGGCGCACTCCCAAATCAAACAAGTGCTGGGCAGAAGCAGATGGCATTGTCAACAGACCCAAGCTGGGGATGGCTAAGCCAATCATCGCTGCCGAAAGAACACGAATGCTCATAAAAATTCTCCGGTAAATGTTCGATCAAGATCCCAACGGAAACACAAGCCCTTGCGGGCCATCTTAAAGATCAAGCCCGACGAACAAAGCTAATTAACGCCAACAAAACCAAAGCCCCAATCGTGGCCATCAACAAGCTTCCCAACAGGCCCGTAGCCGACAGGCCAAGTAAATCGAAGAGGAATCCTCCAAAAAATGCCCCGCAAACACCAACAATTATGTTGCCTATCAAGCCAAAGCCATAGCCGCGTCGGATATTTCCTGCCAGCCAACCTGCTAGGGCTCCGATTAGGAGAAACCAAAGTATGCTGTTCATAGAACCTACTTCCTCAAGGTATGCCGTTCCTACAGATTACCCCTTGTTGCAAGAAAATAAATGCTCCAAGAACCAACCTTCTATACACTCGGCACACTTGACGGCTACTTACCAAATTGGTAGCCTTTGCCGAGAACAGATGGTTATTTGTCTTTTGATAACAGACCTCTATGGAGATAAAGATAAGAATCTTGTGAATGATTATGAAAGGGATCCCCTGCTTGCTGCAGCTTCACAATACCTAAACCTCAAACAAAAAAAGACTGGCAGTGTGAGGTCTACCAGTCTGAGTCAGTTCCCTGTGAGTGAGCTGATGCCGTCGTTGCCAACGTCTTCAACCCGATTCCCAGTTTGTGTTGCTTTTTGCCATTTCGAAGTGATTCAGATCACTTGAAACTTGAGGAGCCCGCAGCTTTGGCGAGCACTCCTGTCCTGATTTCTTCTACAGGGATCCCCCATCCCCACCCCTATGAACCCTGAGGCGACAAAGAGAGCATCTCAAAACCAATCAAAACAAAGGCAACTGCTCCTCTTCCACTGGGGCAAGGCTTGAAGATCCCAGCTCCTCCCAGTTGGGGGCCCAGTCTTGTAAAGGATCCACATATTCCTCCAACAACTGACGGGCCGCGGCCAGCAAATCGTTGTGCAAGGGGGCCAGATCGCTGCGGTCGGCCAGATACTGCTCCAGAGCCGTCAGGGGCTCAAGTCGGCTGGGATCCAATCTCGGCAGACGGATGCGGCTGGGGCTGACCACTTCTGGGGCGATGGTGTAGCTGAAAGCAGAGGCGAGAGCATTGTGCAAAGCCCGCTCATCGATGCAGTCTAACTGGTCGGGACGGATGCGGTAGATTAACCGCAGGATGGAGCCGGCCACGGGGGCCTTGGCGATGGCCGCCAACAGCTTGGACTGCACCTGCTGGGGCGGATCCGCGCTCAGATCTAGGCGAATGGTGTGAAAGGTACGGGTTGGCAGGGGCAAAAATTCATAGCTGGCCCCCGTAGGGGTGACTTCCACCAGCACACAGCCTTTTTCCTCTTTTTCTTCGCCAAAATCCACCCGCTCAATGCTGCCGGGATAGAGCATCAAGGGATCCCGACACAGCACCTGGTGACGGTGTACATGCCCCAAGGCAACATATTGGTAGGCAGGCCGAGCCAGCAGCGAAAGGGGCACCGTAAATCCTCTGCCCACCGAAAGATGGCGTTCTGCTCCGTAGCGGGCTGTCTCCACCATGACGTGAGCCAACAAAATCGCCGGGATCCCTGGCTGCAGGGTGCGGATCTCCCCTTCTAGGGCTAGGCGGAGGCGCTGCAGGAGCTGATGCGCGAGGATTTCCCCTTCAAGCGCCAAGCTTTCCTGTTGGGCGAGTAGAGCAGAGCGACTCAGCCAAGGTAAAGTGGTCACCTGCACCGGGCCACCGCGAGTTTCGATCCGATGAGTTTCCAGTCTGTCCCCCACAATAAAGCCTGAGACCCCCAAAGCGCGGTAGATAGCCAGGCTGTTGCCTCCCTGTCCCTGCCCGTACTGATCGTGGTTGCCCACCAACAGGACGGTTGGGATCCCTGCATCGGCCAGGCGGCGAAACTGTTGGGCAAAAAGCTCTTGATGGAGAGGGGGGGGTGTCGCATCGGGGAAAGCATCGCCCCCAAACAACACCAGATCCACCGCTTGGTTGAGAGCATGGTCAATGCACAAGCGCAAAGAAGCTACAAAATCTTCCAAACGGGTATTCAGGCCGGTAGCTGGGTTAATGTGGCCGTAGGCAAGACCACTGCCCAGATGAATGTCGGAAAGATGTAGCAACCTTACCATCTTGGGCGCTCTTGGAGACTTTGCAGCTCTCCCATCTGTTGGGATAAACCTTGCCGTTCGCGTTAGCGGGACGGAGTCCTTTGGTTGTCCAGAATGGCAAACCCAGGGTTGAACAATCTTTGCTTAGGCTTGGCGGCGGGGCCTGGCTCGATCCAAACGCAGAGGCCGGCCCATGAATTCCTGCCCGTTCGCGCTCTCGATGGCTTCGTCCTCCTCAGCTTCGGTTGCCAGATCCACAAACGCGAAGCCTCGTGTCTGACCTGTCTCTCGGTCTATCGGGATTGTAACCGACTTAACGTTCCACCTCTGCTGGAAGAAAGCTTTCAGTTCTTCTGTTGAGGCTTTATAGTTTAGGTTCCCCACAAAAATGGTCATGGCAATTCAAGCAAAGTAAGTCACCAATCAGCAAGGGTGGCAACAAAGCTCCAGAGTACTTCACTTCTATCATGGAGCCTTGCTAAGTCGCACAACGTGAAAGGATGTAAAGGGATCCCTGCCGGAAAATCTTCCCCCTTCCCCATCCAAAATGCACCTTTGTCCAACTTGACGGGCCTGTACTTTTTCTGCCACTGGGTTGAGGTTCTCTGCCCTCGCCTCGGCCAAGCTCCCTTCCGGCACGTCGAGATCCGGCATCTTGTCACGTTGTTGCGATTTGTTAAGATATGTATTATCCTGCTTGCACTACCTGGCCAGATCTGCGCTGTTGGAACTCTCTGCAGACCTCTCTACCTGAGCACCCTGAGGTGATAATGATGGATGAAACGCTAGAGCTCTCTTTGGAGCAGCAATTTCGCCAGCGGGCTTTCGAGACCTTGGTTTCTCGCATGAGCCCCGAGCAGGCCAAAGACATTTTGGTCAAACTGCACAAGCAAATGCTGTTGCAGGAGGCCACTTACCGCCAACTGCTGCGTCATTCCCTCAGCGCCTGATGCACGCCCTTTCGCTTCCCACCTGGTGGATTCACATTGCCAGTGTTTTGGAGTGGATCGCTGCTGTTGTTCTCGTGTGGCAATTTGGGGAGCGAGTGGGCCGGCCCGAATGGCGAAGTTTGAGCTGGGCGATGCTGCCTGCTTTGTCGGGGGCGATGTGCGCGATCACCTGGCACTGGTTTGACAACGACCCCAAGTTGGACTGGGTGGTCACTGCACAGGCCAGCTTGACCTTGCTGGGCAACTGTACCCTGGCTTGGGCTGCCTACCGCATTTGGCGAGCTGAGAGAGCCGACGAGCCTGCACAGGAGGGGGATCCCGACTAGGCGATGAACAGTTTATTTGCCCTCTCTCTGTTCCCTTACTTGGTCTTTTTATTCTTTCTGTCGCGGCTGCGCCGGATCCCACGTTTGGCTTTGGTTGGATTTTGGCTGTTGTTGCTTTTTGTGGCCGTCAGCATCCCGGCAGGGCTGTACGCTCAGATGCACTACGGCACTTCCCTGGCCAATGTGGATCCCTTGCATGGAGGGGCAGAGGCTTTTCTCACCCTCTCCAATATTTTGGTGGCCTTGGGCTTTAAGCAGGAAATTGACCAACAGGCCCAACGACTTCCAGAGGCTGGCGACGGCAACCCTGAGCCATGATCATCCCAAACAGGTCCCTACCCCCTCTTCAAAATCAAAAAGGAGAAGAGAGTTAGGCAACAGTGGTTTCGGCGCAACTGGGACTGAATGTAGAATAGGGATCCAGGCCTGATACCTGTTGTTATTCTGTGAGATCTGCCAGATGGTGGCTACCCTTTCTGTTGCTGTTCCCAAAGTGAAGCTGAAGCATCCGCCCCTGCACATTTATCGCATGGGGGACAAGGTGCTGCGGCAGCCGGCCAAGCGCATCAGCCAGGTCAACGACGAGATCCGCCAGCTTGCCCGGGACATGCTGCAGACCATGTACAGCTTTGATGGGATTGGTCTGGCGGCTCCGCAGGTTGGCATTCCTAAGCGCATGATTGTGGTGGATCTTTATCCCGATAAGCCGGAGGTGCCACCGCTGGTGCTGATCAACCCGGAGATCCGGGAGTACATTGGCGAAGCCGTTGCCGGGCAGGAGGGTTGTCTAAGCATTCCGGGGGTGTTTTGCGAGGTCGTGCGCCCAGAAGGGATTGTGGTTTCGTTTAAGGATGAAACGGGGCGGCCCCGCACCCTTCGAGCGGACGATTTGCTGGCGCGGGTGATCCAGCACGAAATCGACCACCTCAACGGCGTGTTGTTTGTGGATCACGTGGAAAACGAGCTGGTGCTGGATCAAGAGCTGCGCAAACACGGCTTCCAGATGCAGGATGTGCAACGCAAAGGCAAGCCCTCTGCTGTTCCCCGTTGAAGCCTTTCCAGACCGGTCCGGACGACTGTCGGTTTGGTTTAGTGTTGCAAGCGCTGGGCCAAGAGCTGCTCTTCCAGAGCGGCAATGCGGTTGTAGGCAGCGGTTAACTGGGCACTCAGGCGCTGTATTTGGGCTTCGGGGGCCAGCTCATGCCCCATGCTGCGGTTGCTCACCACGGTGGGTTCATCATCCAGCAGGAAGTTGTGGCTGCCATCTTCCACCAAGTCTGAGATTAGAACGCTGTAACGGGAGGGGGCGGGGGTGTTTTTTTTGGCTTCCTGGGTAGCCAGGAGAACAGCCACCACCTGCTCGGGCATCCGCTCGATGGCAGCTTTTAGCTCCTGTATTTGCGACTCCAGACGCTCAAGGTAGTGCTGCACTGCTTCGCTCATAGCTGCCCCAGTTTTCGACTACCTTCATTGAAAAAGGCAAATTTCGGATCCCCTCTTCTTCCCCCAGATCATTTAACGATTGCTTCCGGGAGGTGTTCCCCGAAACTCCTGGGTTCTCTCACAAGCCACAATTGAGGTGTGCATTTTCCGGAGATTTTGGTTTTCCGGTTACCCATTTCCCAAGCAAAAATCTCTGCAGATGCAGGATGCTGTTCAGGGATCCCGACCGCGGGGCTATACCTTGCCGGTTTTCGCCGTTGCTTCGGCCAAAGCTGCTCTTCACCACCTTCTGGGGATCCCTTTGGAGAAGGAAGGGGGGCGCTTGGCGATTGCGGTGCAGGCTGAGCCCCGGTCCCTTGAGGCTTGGATCCGGATCCCAGTGGAGCAGGTAGCTGCCTTAGAGAAGACAACAGCTCTGGCCATTACCCGCTCGGATCCCGGCCCCCACCTGGATCTCACCCGCGACACACCGGTCTGGGCTTGGGTGAGGTTGGAGGAGAGGGATCCCGAGGATCCCCCCTTGAT
This sequence comes from Synechococcus sp. W60.1, assembly GCF_047461575.1. Lineage (NCBI taxonomy): Bacteria > Bacillati > Cyanobacteriota > Cyanophyceae > Synechococcales > Synechococcaceae > Synechococcus > Synechococcus sp. W60.1. The sequence continues at coordinate 93,307 of NZ_JANSHL010000006.1, forward strand.
CTTGGAAGCCGGGGAAGGGCTGGGGCGACGCACCGATGGCAGCCCGGCCATTTATGCCTATGCCCGCCGTTTGTTTGAGATCAATCTTTTGCCCGGGATCCCAGAGGGCTGCCGCCTGCGGGTGCGCATCATTTTGCCGGAAGGAAAGCTCCTGGCGGAGCGCACCTCCAATGCCGCTTTTGGGGTGCTGGAAGGGCTGGCCCTGTTGGGAACGCGGGCGGAGGTGGAGCCTTCCTCAAGTGTTGAGAGCTTAGAGCGAGCCCGCCAAGAGCTGCAACAGAAGCTGGAGCAGCACAAGCATTTGACCTTTTGCGTGGGCAGCCATGGGCAGCAAGTGGCGCTGCGGCAAGGGATCCCGGAAGACCAGATCCTGCGAGTAGCCAATTGGATAGGGCCGTTGCTAGTGGAAGCGGCGCTGCGGGGGGCGGAGTCCATTCATTTGATCGGCTACCACGGCAAGCTGATCAAGCTGGCAGGGGGGATCTTCACCACTTCCAGCCACGTGGCCGATGCCCGCTTGGAAATTCTGGCGGCAGCCCTGATCCGGCGTGGGGGAACGGCAGAACAGGCACGGCAAGTGCTGGAGTTGCGGACAGTAGAGGCAGCGGTGCACCATCTGGATGGCCTTGGCTGGGCAGCACCCGTGATGCAGGAGTTGGCTCGCCAAATCCTGGAGCGAGCCACAGGCTATGTGCAAAAGTATGCCGGTCGATCCCTGCTGTTGGCGGTGACGTTGTTCGACCGACAGGGGCAAATCTGCGCCCAGGTGGGGATCCCTTTCTCCTAATCCCCCAATTCGGGATCCGGTCGTACCCGCACCCCCATCTGGCGCAGCAGGCGTAAAGAGTTTTCCGGCCCATCGATCATCTGCTGCTCGTTGATCCAGTAGGTGGCAATGCCCAGGTCTTCTAGAAATCGCACATAGGGATCCGGCGGCGGTCCATCGAAAACGGCGGCCTTCTGGACGGAAAAGCCCTGCTCGATCCAAGGGCCGAGGGCAAAGCGCTCATAGTAGAGCAACTGTCCCACCACTTCCTGCAAAGCCTCTGCCGCATCCTTGTGGTGCAGGAGCTTTACTTCGGCCAAAAGCAGATGCCCGTCCGCCACGGCCAAAAAGTCAAAGGTATGCTGATCCTCCCGGACTTCCAATCCTGCCAGGCGGAACCAGCGGCGAAACTGGTGCAAGATCTCGTTGTGGCGCTCGCTGCGCTCCAACTGACGTCGACGGCGGCGTTCTGCCATCAGCGGGTCTGTCCCGGCGCTGTGAGGGATCCCACTGCTGCGGAACTGGGGCGGCTCATCGGGATCCAAAACCACCTTGCCCCCAGCAGGTTGATGCAGGAGGGGCGGCATCTGGGGCAAGAGTTCTGTGGATCCCCACTCCACCTCTGGCTGCTGAGCCCAGGTAAGCAGGTGTCGATTCAAGGGGTGCTCAGGGTGGGTGTCGAACAACAGGTGCAGTTGAGACTGGCTGAACTGAAAATCCAGACGGAATTGCTCTATGGAAAGATTGCTCCGCCCCTTTTGCAAAGTTTCTTGGCCAAAGTAAAGCATCACCAAGAGCGGGTAAATCGGCAGCGGACGATGGGAGGGAATAAGCATCGCCCACATGTCATCCGTCCAGTGGGGGAGCAGGATCTCGGCCTGTTTGCCTTTGCCCACCACCTGCAACATTTTGGGGTGTCCCGGCTGCCAGCCACAGGGGTGATCGTCAAAGCCGCAAGTCTGTCGCCCTTGATCCACGCTCAAGGGGTAGCGCCCATCATAAAGGCGGAAAGGACAGAGATCCCGGTCTTCGGCCAAAAAGCGCTCGTCCTGCCACAGGTGGGCCGCCAAGGCATGACAGCCGATCCCTTCCTGGCTGTTGCAGGCTTTGAGCCAGCGCCGTTCCGCCAGTTTCCCGCCCACTTTGCTCGGGGCCAGGGGCCGGATCAAACCGTTTTCCCCCTGGTTGAACAGAGGCCACACCAAAGGCTCGCCAGTTTCGGGTAGGGTCGGCAAAAGAGGATGGGTTTTGCTGTAAAACGGGTCGCAAATGCGCTGGGCCACTTGCTGCAAGGGTAATCCGCGGGGGGATCCCACCCAAGGCAGCAGGGATCCCGATCCGGCCTGAGCGCGGTGATACTGGATGGCCAGGGCCACCTCCAGCCCTATGGGACGCAGTTCCGGCGTGAGCTGCCGGTAGCGCTGCAGCAGCCGGGAAGCCTGCACAAACAGGTCGTAGCGCCGAACGGGAACTGCGTCAGCCATAGTGTTGCAGGAAAAACTCCCCACTGCCTTGGGCAAGAGCTGGCACAGACAAGCACCATGGCTTCAAGAAATGAGACCTTGGCAACTGTCTCTGCAGACCCTGACCTTGCCGAGGATATCGGGCCGACACCCATTCCCCTTGGTGTCAGGTCAGTAGTCAGTGTAGTGGAGAAACCCAGGCGCGAGAAGATGTTGCCACCTGGCGGCAGGTTGTGGGAAAAATGCGCAGCAGGCCCTAGCGTCGCGGCCACCAAGGAAACCAAGGAAAGGGAAAGGGGCGCTCTGTCTCTGCGTCGCGGTCGTACTCCGTAGGTCGGCCTGTATCCCCCTGAATCACCAAGCTGCCCACATAGTCGGCCTCTCGGTAGACGCGGGCAATTTGATGGTGGATTTGGGCCATGTCCTCGGCGGAGACCACGCCGTTGTCGGTGGCTTTGTAGAACTGGATCGTGACCCGAATGGGAAAGCGAGGATCCCGCTCGATGTCCAGGTTGTTGATCTCGGTGAAGGGGCCCTCTACCTCTCCATGTCCGATGACAGCGGCTTCTACATTGCTGAGGCCGGCCAGGCCGGCTGCGGGTCCGAAATTGACAGAGATATCCTCAACTTCCCTTCGCGGCGGCTGCCGCTGCTGGAGAGGTACTTGGATCACCATCACCAGGTTCAGGGCTTCTTCTGCTACTTCCGCCGAATGGGGATCTCTGGGGGTTGGGTTGGCGGCTTGCTCGGCCCGAAAATCGCTGAGGCGCTGCCCGGTGAGGCTGGCCCGTTCACTGTTTTGATTGAAGAAAAGGCGCTGGCCCCAAATAGCCTCGCCCACCCTATCTTCGGTGCGGTTCTCGATCACCGTAATGCTGGTGCCCTCGCGGGTGGCCAAGATTGCCAGCACGGCTGGGTTACCGGGATAGGATTGGTAGTTGAACAACACCGGGTTGAATTGGGCAGAGCCCCCGGCAGGGATGGGCAAAAAGGCAGCTTGGGCGCTCACCAACACATGGCTATCCCGTGGAGCCAGCAGGGAGTTCCGGTTGCCGGCCCAAGAGCCGGGATCATGTAAGTAGCGGCGCAGATTCCCCAGCAGCTCTCGCAACGACACTGGTTGCAGGGGTTTTCCTTTTTCGTTGCCCACCAGCACCTGTAGGCTGTCGAGGGGCAGGTCTGCAGACAGATCGGCAAAGTTGGGGTAGCGGATCACCGGCATCAAGCTCAGCTCGTAGTGACCCGTTCTGGGGTTGAGCTGTTGTACCTGGATGGTCATGTCGCTGATGTTGGGGCCAAGGGCAGATCCCTTGTGGCGTCCGGTATCTTCCCAGGTGATGTTGACGATATCCAGCCCATACTGCTTTGCCAAGGCTCGCGCTTGCGGATCCCAGGTCATGGAGATCGTCCGGTCGATGACCTGCCTGTAGGCCAAGTATTCCGCCCACTCTGAAGGAGTGGGGGAAGAAAGGGACTGGTGGAGCGGAAAATCCATAGGGGTTGCCTGCGAGGTGGACACCATCAGTGTAGGGACGAGGGCTGCTCCGGCCAGGGAAATGCCCACCCAGCTCAGTGAACTCAGCAGCCAGGGGATGGGGGCGCGCATAGCAATATTCCTGAGGATTGGAAATTGGGGGACTATACCCTGACAATAGCTCCCAAAAGGGGAGAGGACGTGGCGGTTTCACTTTTGGCAACCCCATGCTTTTGCCGGGATCCCAGGCTGCCTGGGCTACGATAAAAGGCTGTAGCACCCTTTCGAATCATTCCAGATCATGGCCAATATCCGCCGGGATCCCGAGGTCAACGCTTCTGTGGCTTCTGTAACTCCAGCTTCTCCAGAGCCTCAGGTGCAGGTTCAGTCTTTGCCGCTGCATGTCATGTTCCGCCTGGGCCTGTTTCAAATGGGCTTGGGAATGATGTCGCTGCTCACTCTGGGAGTGCTGAACCGCGTCATGATCGACACGGATCTGCTGGCCATCCCGGCAACGGTGGTGGGGGGATCCCTGGCCATGCACCAGTTGGTCTCCCCGGCTCGGGTTTGGTTTGGGCAGCTCTCGGATGCCAAGCCCCTGTTTGGCCTGCATCGCACCGGCTATGTGCGTCTGGGATCGGTGCTGTTTGCGGTCTGCATCTTCCTGGGGGTGCAGGTGGTGTGGGGTTTGGGGGATAGCTTTGCGGCTACGGGCTGGTCTGGAGCCACCTATGGCTGGATAGGCTTGGCCTGTTTGATGTTTGCCCTTTATGGTCTCTGCCTCAGCGCCTGCTCCACACCTTTTGCGGCTCTGCTGGTGGATGTGTCAGAGGAGGACAACCGCTCTAAGTTGGTGGGGATCGTCTGGTCTATGTTGATGGTGGGGATTGCCGGCGGGGCCATTGGCTCGGCAGTTCTGCTGCGGGGCTTGGATCCGGACAACCTGCAGAGCACCATTAATCGCCTCTTCATCATCATTCCAGCCGTGGTGATCCTGCTGGGGGTGGTTGCCACCTGGGGGGTGGAAAAGCGCTATTCCCGCTACGGATCCCGTTCCACCCTGGCCGGACGGGAAGACCAAATCACCCTGGGTACGGCCATCAAGGTGCTGACCGCCAGCCGCCAAACCCTGATCTTTTTCGGCTTTTTGGTGTTGATGACCATGGGCCTGTTTATCCAACAGCCGATCCTAGAACCCTACGGCGGCGAGGTGTTTGGCATGACGGTGGCCCAGAGCACCCAGCTCAATGCCTTTTGGAGCCTGGGTATTTTGGCAGGGATTGTGCTGACCGGATTTTTCATTGTGCCCAAGCTGGGCAAACAGACAACGGCTCGTCTGGGCTGCCTGCTGGTGGCCATCTCTTTTGGGCTGACCATTGCATCAGGGTTTACAGGCAATTCACGGCTGTTGCAACTGTGCATGATCCTGTTTGGTTTGGCTTCTGGGATCACCACCAATGGCGCCATTAGCCTCATGTTGGACTTGACGGCAGCGGAGACGGCAGGCACCTTTATCGGGGCTTGGGGACTGGCCCAGGCCATGTCCCAGGCAGTTTCCACCTTACTTGGTGGGGCTTTGCTCGATCTGGGGCGGATCCTATTTCCCGGCTCGCCAATACTTGCCTATGCCACGGTGTTCGGGACAGAGGCGGCGGTGATGTTGCTGGCTGTGTATTTGTTGGGGCGGGTGAGCGTGGCCGAGTTTCGCGAAAAGACCAACCGTGCGCTGACCCAGGTGTTGGCTCTGGAGCTGGAGGGCTAGCAACGCGGGGCCGACTCGTAGTGGGGGCAGCCCTGACAGGGCCCGCTGGGGTTGACGGCACAACGCAGCAAGGGCGAGTGGGCATTAAACCGACAGGAGGGATCCCCCAGGAACCTTCCCACTTCCTGAGGTGGGGTGACCGAACGCACCAGGGCGCGGATCCCACACAGGTGGTATTTGCCTTGCCGGAGCCGGTAGGAATGACGCTTTTCCAGAACCAGGTAGTGCTGCTCTGCCAGTTGGACGTAGGTGCCCGGATGGGGACTGCTCTCCCAAGGGCATTCTTCCACCACCTCTCCCGAATCCGCGTCGATCCACTGAATGGGCAAGGTCGGGTTGATGGAAGACATAAGGCGCAAACGGAGCCAGTTTAGGGCAGCAGACTACAAAATGATGGACTGGGCTTGACTTGTGATTAACAAATTGTGCAACTTTTTCCGGCAACACTGAGTATGGCTGGTACAAATGTTCTCTCTTGTGTGACCTGGAGCCTGCTAATCTACAGAACTTCTACAAAGTTAAGTTAGAAAAAGCTGTACTCAGTGTAATGGATTTTCTGCGGCGGGCGGAGAACGGGATAGGTTGGGCCTGCGGCGGCGAAAAGATGGATGCTTCGACTAGCTGTTGGAATGGGCTTGGCGGGCCAGTTGGGTGAGAAAAGCCAGAGGATGACGGTTTTGGAGCTGCTGCCTAATCCGCTCTTGCAGGATTTCCTCTTGCCAGGGATCCCCAGAGGACAGCCACTCTAGGTAACTGAGCCCCGCCACCCGTGTCAGATAGGCCCCCGTCACTGCCTGCAGGGGGATCCCCATAACCATCAAGGGGCTGGCCTTGAGCAGAGAGCCCAAAGCCTGAGTAGCCAGCTCCAGCCCCCCCAGTTGCACCACCATTTGCGCCAAACTCTGGGCAATTTGCTGGGCCCGGCGCAAGGTAATGCGTCGGTCAAACACCTGGTGCAGTTCCCCAATCATGCGCGCCTGAATGGCTACTCCTGCCAGCACATCCAAAGCAGGAAGAGGGTTTGCCGCCAGGGCAGCAGCGGTGGCCCACTGCATCCGTTCCACGATCTGGCGACCCTGTTGGCGACGTTCTTCTTGGAGGGCCTGCTGGACGGCTTCGCTGAGAGTTCGGGTTTGCAACAAGGCATTGGCCAAGCGCAGGTGGGATCCCTTCTGCTGCAGCAGGTGAGCCATTTGTTGAATGAGGGCCTCCGTATCGGGGGGCTGCGGCTCCCAAGTTTCCCGCACAGAGCCATCTTCGGAGTAGTAGCGAACCTTGAGGGGCTCTGGATCGGCGGCGATGGCCACCACCTGTTCGGCGGGGATCACACCGGCAGTGCGTCGGCGCAAATGGGCCAAGATGGTCTCTACATCCTCCGGCAGCATCTGATCGGTTTTGTTGAGGGCCAGGATGGCGGATTTGCCCAGCCGGGCCAACTCCAGCATTTCGGCATATTCCGAAGCCAGCAGGTCTCCGGCCACCACCAAGATCAGCAGATCCGCCTTCTGGGCCAGGGCGCGGGCTTCCGCTTCACCTGCTCCCCCAATCGTCAGCAGCCCAGGTGTGTCGGTAAGGGAAATGGGGCCGTTCCAGCCCTCCAATTGGTAGGTGTGGATGGATCCCTGCTGGGTGGTGCCCAGGGTGGGGGCTGTTTCGCCCACTGGTCGGCCCATCAAGGCATTGATCAACGAGGTCTTGCCGGCGGAACTGGTGCCGAACACCACCAGATGCAATTCCTCCTGGTTAAGCCGCTGATTGATCTCTTGCAGCTTGGCACGCAGGGCACGGCGACTGATGTCATTCTGCAGCTTCTGGATCAGGCGATCGGCATCTTCCAGATCGGCTTGCACCTGATTCCGAGTTAACTTAACCCGCCGCAGCGGTTGTGTCCGCTGGTTTGGAGTACTTTGCCGTCGGCCAGCCTGCTGCCACCAATGGCGCGCTGCCAGACCTGCTGCTGCTGTCCCTCCCAGGATCCCGGCCACTGCCAGATCCGCCAGCGGCAACGAATGGGGGGCGATAAAGCTATAGATCCCGCTAACCCATTGCAGATATTGGCTCAGGGCCGCCAAACCCAGCCCTGCCCACAACCACACCCAAGTGGAGCGCGACAGCACCATCCCAACCCACAGCCTGCCCAGATCTCCAGATCAAAAAGCCAAAATCGACCGGTCATCCCAGAGGACAGCCCCCGCTGTCAACTGAATCTGCAACCGCTTCTCCAGCATAGGGCTTGCTGTAGCTGAGCATACAATTTTGTCAAGAGTTTTGCTGGGGATCAGCCACCCGCAAGTAAAAGAGGAAGGGGAAGCAGGAAGTCAAAAGCGCCCTCAGCTCAACCGGCCCAATGAGCCAGGGATCCCCTCTCCCAAAATCGCCGGCGGCTCCAGCGGTGCCGGCAAAAACTCGCCCCCGCGATAATCCAACAGCTGTGCCAGCAGCAAGTAGCCCACCCCCAGAGCAATGGCCAGGATCCCTGTAACGATTGCTACCCACTTAGGCCGCTCCACGCTGAATCTCCCCAATAAAGTGCTGGATCTCGATGCTTCTATGATGCCCGAAGTGGTGGCCCAATTCCTAACGCGGCGGGATCAAGACTGCATCGATGACGTGGATGATGCCGTTAGAGGCTTGAATGTCTGCCACAACTACCTTGGCGTTGTTGATGCGGATCTGTCCTCCCTCGAGGGTGACCGTCACCGGGGATCCCTGTAAGGTCGCCACCTGCTGGCCGGCTCTGAGGGCGTCGGAAGGGGCCAAACCGGGAACCACGTGATAGGTGAGAATACCCCCCAGAGACACCTTGCCCCAGAAGTGGCTGCGATAAAGTTCGGTATCCTGGGGGTGTGATTGCTGGAGAGGAGAAAGGCCATGAACGGGATCCCGTCGTGGCTGCGGCAACTCCGCCGCTGGCTGCCCTGGGCTGCTCTGCTTCTCATTCTGGTCTTGATCGGCTACTGGGTGGGTCCTCGGCCCAGAGCCTACCCCCAAGAGCCGGAGCTGCCCACCCTGGCCCCTCTGCCGCAGCACCCCCGCATCCGGGTGGTGTTCAACCAAAGCCGCGAGAGCACCTATCGGGATCCCTATCGCCAGATCCGCCGCTATGGCTACAACCTGGAAGAGTTCATCATTTCCCAGATTCGCTCCGCTCGGCAGTCGGTGGATATTGCCGTGCAGGAGCTGAACCTACCCCTGATTGCCCAGGCTCTGGTGGAGCGGCGGCAGGCGGGGATCCCTGTGCGTTTTATTACTGAAAACACCTACGTGCGAGCCTGGCACCAGCTCACCCCTGCCGAAGTGCGGGCGCTGGACGAGCGCAGCCGTCGCAAGTTCGAGGAGTACCGCAACCTGGTGGATGTGAACCGGGATGGACGGTTTTCGGCTGAGGAGGTCGCCACGCGGGATGTGTACGCCTTGCTGGATGGAGGCCAGGTGCCCTGGCTGGACGATACCGCCGATGGTTCCAAGGGCAGTGGCCTGATGCACCACAAATTTGTGGTGATCGACGGGCAGAAAGTCTTGACCGGATCGGCCAATTTCACGCTCTCTGATATTCACGGGGACTTTGATGCCCCCGACAGCGTCGGCAATGCCAACCATCTGCTGCTGCTGGACAGCCCGGAGCTGGCCCGCCTCTACACCGAGGAATTCGATCTCATGTGGGGCGATGGCCCCGGTGGCTTGACCGATAGCCGCTTCGGCGTGCAAAAGCTCAAGCGTCCCCTGGAAACGGTGTACCTTGGCGATGCCATTGTGGGGGTTCACTTTTCTCCTGCCAGCCGCTCCCTGCCCTATGAAGCCACCTCCAACGGCATCATCGCCGCCGCCCTGGCCCAAGCCCGGCGACAGGTGGATCTGGCTCTGTTCGTCTTTACGGATCCGGGCATTGCCAACCAGCTCAGGCAACTGCGCCAGGAGCGTAACGTGGAGATCCGCGGGGTGTTCGATCCCGGCTTTGCCTTCCGCGACTACAGCCGCACCCTGGAGATGTGGGGGCTGTTGCTCCCCGACGAAAAGTGCCAGGTGGAGGCGGCGCGCCTGCCCTGGACGCTGCCGGCCCAGTCTGTAGGCATACCCAACCTCGCCCCCGGCGATAAGCTGCACCATAAGTTTGCCATCATCGATCCCGGCACTCCTCAGGCCACGGTGATCACCGGATCCCACAACTGGTCGATGGCCGCCAATCACGTCAACGATGAAAACCTCCTGATCATCCGCAATGGCCGAGTGGTGGATCACTTTGTGCGGGAGTTCGACCGGCTGATGGCCGAGGCCCGTTTTGGCCCCAGCCGCCGCCTGCAACAACAGGCAGAAGAGGGATCCCGTCGCTGCCCCAACCCCGTCCCCGTTGCCGCTTCCTTGCCTGAACCGGAGCCGGAGCTGCTGGAAGTCGAGGTCGTTCTTCCTCCTGAGGCGGGATCCCCTTCCCCGTCGGTTGCTTTTCCGGTGGCGTCTCCTGGGGGATCCCCTCGCGTTAACCTGAATACGGCCACGGCGGCGGAGCTGGAACAGTTGCCCGGCATTGGCCCCGCCCTGGCGCAGCGCATTATCGAGGCCCGCCCCTTCTCCTCTTTGGAGGATCTGCAACGGGTCAATGGCATTGGCCCAGCCCGGATTGAGCAACTGCGGGATCGGGTAACCTGGTAGGAGTTAGCCCCCTCTTGGTCAGGTTGAGGGCGCGGAGTGCTTTCGGAAGTTCATCCCAGAGCAGCTCCTAAAGGGCCTCTCCCCTCGAATAAACCCCAAATATAGTCATTTCAGTTCAAACCAGGACACTGCACCCACGCCTAAAATGTTGGTCGCATCGGCGTTGCAGAGCAATAATGCAGGGGGCCAAAAGGCTTTTCAAGGACTCCGTCCCGCTGGCGCGATCAATGGCCCAGGTGTCTCACCCTAATCTGAAACGACTATAAATCAGGGATGCATAAGTCTATTCAGAAAGCTCCAGAAACGCTCCCATGCGGCGAAACTTTTGGTAGCGCTCCTCGCGCAATTCTCGCCCGCTCAGGCTAGAAAGTTCCTTGAGATGCCTGAGAAGAGCCTCTTTGAGGGTTTGAGCAGCTTCCAAGGGCGCGCGGTGGGCGCCGCCAACCGGCTCTGGCAGGATCTCGTCGATCACCTCCAGTTGCAGCAGGTCTTGGGCGGTAATGCGCAGGGCTGCCGCCGCTTGCGGAGCTTTTTTGGCGTCTTTCCAGAGAATAGCCGCGCAGCCTTCCGGCGAGATCACGGAGTAGACGGCGTGCTCGAACATCAGGATGCGGTTGCCCACCCCAATGGCCAAGGCTCCGCCCGATCCCCCTTCGCCGATGACAGTGCAGATGATGGGGATCTCCAGCCGGAAAAGGGTCTGCAGGTTGGTGGCAATGGCCTCTCCTTGGCCCTCGGCTTCCGCCTTAACGCCTGGGTAAGCCCCCGGCGTATCGATGAAGGTGAGCAGGGGCAGGCCGAAGCGGTGGGCATGTTCCATTAGCCGCAGGGCTTTGCGGTAGCCGGCGGGATTGGGCATCCCAAAGTTGCGGTGGATGTTGTCTTTGGTGTCGCGACCCTTTTGGTGGCCGAGGATCATCACCGGCTGATCCCCCAGCTTGGCCAACCCGCCCACAATGGCTGGATCGTCCTGGCCGTGGCGATCCCCGTGCAGCTCAAACCAGTCGTCACAGATGGTCTGTACGTAATCCAGGGTGGTGGGGCGGCGGGGGTGACGGGCCACCTGGAGCCGTTCTACCGGCGTGAGCTGGCTGAAGATCTCACGGCGCAGCTCTTCGGCTTTGGCTTCCAATTGGCGAATCTGCTCAGAAGCATCGATGTCGTTTTCTTCTGCCAAGGCCCGAATTTCTTGAATTCGTTGCTCCAGGGCGGCAACAGGCTGCTCAAACTCCAGCAGCAGGCGGTCGGTGGACTTGGTCATGACCGGTTGGCTAAATTTCGGGAGCGTGCTGTGACCGGCAGAGGCTGCACAGATTTCGGGGTCAGGCTTTGATCTTCTCACATGTAGATCCCGTAGGCTAGAGGGAGCAATCCCCCTACTGCCCAAGAGGGATCCCTTGTCTGCTTCTGTCTCTTCTCCCCCTTCACCCCTTCCCCCCTGGCTGCGCTGGGGGGTGGTGGGATCCGTCGTTTTGGCCATCGCAGGGGGCGCCTTTTGGCACTACGGGCGGCCCGAGCGGCAAATCCGGGCCCACACCCAGAGATTGCTGCGGGCGGTGGAGCAGCGCAACTGGGATCAGGTGGAGATGTTGGTATCTGAGGCCTATAGCGATGGTTGGGGCCTGAACAAGCAGCGGGCGCTGGCCTACAGCCGCGAGATCTTCGGCCAATTTTTTCGCTTGCGCCTCCAACCCCAAGCGCTGCAGGTGCAGCTCGACCTAGGGGATCCCAGTCGCCAAGGACGGGCCACCCTCTGGTTTGTTATCGAGGGCTCCGGCGGCCCCTTGGCCAACCTGACGCGAGATCAGGTGAATGCGCTGGAGCAACCCTTCCAATTGAATTGGCAGCGACGGGGTGGGGATCCCTTTCGCTGGGAGCTAACCCGCGTGGAGAATCCAGAGCTGCAACTGCCCCTTCTCCCTTCTCAAGAACAGGCAGGCCAGAGATGAGGGTCGAACACCAACAGGGGGAGCTGACCTTCAACTGGCGGGATCCACTGCACAATACCCCGTTGGCGGGCCTGAGCTGCATAGCGGCTGGGGAGAGGCTGCAACTGGGAGGATGTCAGGCGGCGCAGGCTGCCGAGTGAGGGCGTTTCCCAGGTATTGGCCAAGTCGGATGGGCCGGGCCTGCCCTAGGTCAGACTCCAGTGGACTGACCTCCCCACAGCTCTTGCAGATAAGCCTGGCAGCGGCGCAGCAGTTGCCGACTTTCTTCAAAGCTGATCTGCTCCAAGGCTTCGGGGTAGGAGCACCAGCGGTAGGCGGCCACCTCCTCCGGTTGCACCTGCAGGGCCGGAGGAGGAAATTGGGGCGGCAGCAAGGCCACGTAGTAGGTAACGGTTTTGGCCACTCGGTTCCCCTCTGGATCCGTAAAGGTGTAGGCTTCCTGCAGCGTCAAAGGGTCAGACTGGCCGGGCAGGGTCAGAAGCTGGTAGTCGGTCAAGCCGGTTTCCTCTCGCAATTCTCGCTGCGCCGCCTCCAGGTCGCTTTCGGAGCTATCCTTGTGCCCTTTTGGGAAAGCCCAATGCCCCTTCTGGTGCTGGATGAGCAGATACAAATGAGAAGAGCCCAGTCTGGGAGCTTCCTGGGCGGGTGGGTGGGGGCAGGATGGGGATCACCCCATAGGCAGCATCTATCAGCATTGGGGAGCTAATCTCCAAAGAGTTTGATGGCTGGCGGCTTAGGAGCGAAGACCTCGTTGGGATCCATCTGCGGGCGCTCTACCCCCTGCAGGGGCGAGAGGGGGCGACCGGTGTCGAATTGGAAGAGATAGATGGGCAACTGGCCATTCCCCAGAGGCAAAAGAGCTAAAGTATCGATTTGGGTCAGGGCGTTGCGGCTGGTGGGTCGGGTTAGGTTGAAAGCAACGATTCGGTCTTCCAAGGAATTGTCCGGGCTGGAGCGCCGGCCCAGGCCAATGCTGAACTGCTGGTTGCCCTGCTCATCCACTCCCAAGGCCCGCACATCTCCCAACTCCGCTTGAGGAGCGCTCCCCGGCAGGCCGGCTACCACCGGCGGCGCATCCACCGGCGGCTGCGAAGGCAAAAAGCGCAACTGCGTCCCTTCTGGCAAAATGCGGTAGTCCTGGTAGTCATGCTGGATGGACAGGGATCCCCTGAACACGCGGCGGTTCAGGCCCTCCAGGGTCCAAAAGCCATAGCCCAAATTGATGCGGGTGCTCTCCGGCAGCCAGTAGCGCTCCCCTCCCTCGGGAGCTGGCACCGCCGTAAACCCCATCAGGACATAGGCCTGCCCCCACACCCCCGACAAAAACAGCAACACCTGCCGCGGCAGCCCCGACTGCGGATCCAGCCACAGCTCCCGCAACTGGCCTTCCTGAATGGGCTCTAGGCGCAAGTGCTGGACAGGGGATCCAGCCAAATCCACCCGTTCTGAGGAGAGGACGCGGTAGCGGCTGGGATCCGCCTTCAAGTAAAAGCTCACCGAGGGCAAGAGGGCTTCCGGTCGGCTCACATACACCGAGTACAGCTGCAGCAGATCCGACTGGTTCACCACTTCCAATTGGCGCGAATCCAAGAGGCGGATGCGATCCCCTTCGGCTACCCAAGCCTGCCAACTGCCGTCGCGGCGGTAGAGCACATCCAACGTGGCTGTGAAGGTTTGGGATCCCTCCACCCGCACCTGCTGGCGATATTGCAAGTTGGGCAAAGGGGGCAATTGCTCTAGAGCGGCGTTGTAGCGCTCCAGCCAAGCTTGGGGATCCTGCTTAGGGCTGGCAAGAGAAGAGGGAGCCGATTGGGCCACGGCTGGATCCCCTGACGGCAGACCGACCAGTCCCGTTGCCAGGAACACCACCCCGCCGAGATAGCCCCAGCCTCGAAGGGATCCCTGCCACTTCCTGAATTGGGACTGTTCAGGGAACATCAGCTCACCTCGCAACCCTGCTCTTGTTGCCCTTCTTGCCACTGCTTCTGCCGGGATCGGAGCGCTTCCCACGACCGTGAGTAACCCTTTGGAAGGGATCCCTACTCTCTGCCCGCCGATTGAGTACGCCTATTCAATGGAAATGGATTGGGGGCCGTCGGAGCGACCGGAAGGCGGGGGCTCCTCCACCCTCAGCCCCTGGGACTCCAGCCAACTGCGCAGCGGATCTTGCTTCACGTCCAAACGCAGCAGGCCGCTGAGAAAACCGCCACAGAACGGAACAGGATTGCTCAGAAAGGTCTTCCAGACCTCATTCATCTCCATAGCCGCAACACCAACCACCCCCCCAATCCTAGCAAGGCCGGCAGGTGGGGATCCCCTCCCTTGGCTAGACGGCAATCAACTTCTCTCGGTTTATGTTCTGCAGCACACTAAAAATGCTGTTGCCAATGCGCTGGAACTCTTTACTGCTTTTGTCGGCAAAGTGCAATACCCAAGGAAGCCTACAGGCTTGAAAACCACTGGCGGGATGAAGCTGGGAGAGATGGTAAGTTTGTATAGCCAGAACTTCCAAAGGAGTGTTGCCGTGTTCATGGACAACTCGCAGCGGTCTTGCGCTGCCAATTGGCACCGAGGACTTCTTAATGGGCTGGCTTGTTACGAGCATAAATGACCTCCGTTCATGGTCAAAAATGACAGTGCCCATTGCAGCGTCTCTATAGCTTCCTTTTTCCTCTCTTCCCATTCTGACTGTGCCACTTTTGCGCACTCCAACAATATCCACAGCAATCTTTTCTTTTCTTAGTTCCTCAATTGTTTTATCAAATTCGCCTCTTTGAACTAAGCCATCCCTCATCAAAAGAACCTTTCTAGGGTATCGATGAAATTTGTTGTAGAATCTATTGACGAGCTTGGACACGGTTTGATAAATTGCCTCGCCGGAAAAAGTTTCTCCTCTTTGTATATCGGGCAACTCCCAGCCTAAGCTTTGACCATTGGCCAGTACCGCGAAGGCAGAGGTTCCGTAGTAAAGCTCTCGATTCGTCCCCACATCAAAACCAATGGTAAGCTCGGAGCACTCAGGATGATCGAGGGGTTCAAGCAACACGGGTTGCCACGCAGCTTTACACAGAAGTCCTAGTACGACATTTAGAGCTTTGTAGGGGTCAGCTCCAGGAATCATAAACTGAGTTGCTATTCCTGCTCGAAGTGCTTGCAAGCGGATCTTTTGCTTGTGCTCATTAGGCGACAAGGGCATGACAACCAGAACGGTTTTGATCCCTTTGTCGGCCCAGCTTTGCCAAAACCTCTGTTGAGCAAGGTCGCCTTCAGGCAAATCTTGACGGGTTGCGTAAAAGTCTATTTCAACTCTTGCTCCGCTCTTTTTAGCTACTTCAAGTAGGCACTTGCGAACCTCAGTAGGATACTCACGTTTATTATCGTCAAGATTTAGAAGTCCAAACTTTGTCTCGCCAACTCTTGCACATCCTTGGTACCTAACTCTGGCTGGGTTCTCGATTGCTTGATTGTTGCGACCCAGTAGTCTTGGCCTTGGCAGGATATAGCCCTCTATTTTCAGAGGCTGAATTCTCTCTTGAGCAATGGGAGATTTGTAGATTCTTCTTATGATAGTCTCTGCAACTTTTTTAGACTCTTGAAGTCTATATTCTAAACTTTTTCTAAAATGCTCGATGACCGAAGCACTGACTTTTTTACCAGGATTTCTAGCATCTTCTATGCTGGCCAGCATCTCCAAAGTTAAGACAGGCGATAGCCTTCGAGACAGATGGGGAAAACACCCTCGACCTGAAGATACTTCGACTACCCAGGAGCTTTCCACTTCCTCTCTAGGTGCACTGTGCTTCTGCAAATGATACTCCGCTAGACTCATGTTCAGCTCTGGCAATTGAATCTCCCACGGCGACTGTTTGGAAAGGATACCCAGATATTCCCAAGTCTGGCGTTTATCGTATGTATTCTGGACCCAATGGATCGGGACATCTGGATATTTATCAAGCCACTCATGCAAGGTCCATGGCGTGTAGAAATGGTACTGAACATCTATCTCTATGTACAGCTCACTGTCCTGGTTGACAACAACATCTATTCTTCTTCCTTCGTGGATTTTCCAACCCTCTCCACAATCAACTTCTTCCTTCTTCCACCAAAGTAAGCTGCCTCCTGATGTTTCAACTTCGGTTTTCCCAGAGTATAAAGATTTGAGACACAGCCGTAGCCTCCTACGCTCAAAGCTTTCGAGGGCATCTTTTTCTTGGACATTGGTGCAGTTTAGAACTCTCTGTCCAATTTCCTCTAGTTCCCCGTCCTTTGTCTTAAGTTTATCGGGGTCAACCTTTTCCCGGGCTATAATGCAGCCCTCTAGAGGAACAGCCACTACACCTAGCTGATTACAAACCCTTGCGAGGGCTTTGTGCTCTTCCCCCGGAGCGGGGAGAGGGTTTGGCTTGCAATGGTATCCGTAGAAGGTGAGATCCTCCTGAGTTAGCCTCTTAACGAAGAAGCGATTAAGAGTAACCTCAACTTTCTTCTGGAGTAAATTCATTGGCAGACTCTAGTTTCAAGTTTCTCTCTAGGATCTCTAGGATAAGCTCTAGGTTGTGTTGATCTTTCATTTGAGCCAAAAGAGAGCACTGACGAGATAGAGAAAACTCAAGAAGTTCCTGGCCAATTTGTCAAAACGAGAACATAGATGCCGGTACTGCTTTAACTTATGAAAAAAGCATTCGATTAAATGCCTCTCTTTATACAGATGCTTGTCATAATGCCGCTGCGTCTTTCTATTCCTTTTAGGCGGAATAACCGCTTGAGCTTCCCCTATCTTCTTAATCAACTTATCCGCATCATATCCTTTATCCCCAATTACTTTGGTATCCTTTCTCTGCCAGCCCTCTATCAATTCTTCCCCTTGAGTAATATCGCTCTTTTCTCCGCCAGTTATTCTCAATTCCAGCGGATTTCCCAACCCATCTACACTCACATGAATCTTGGTGCTGTATCCGCCTCGGCTTCTCCCCAAAGCTTGCTCCCCTTTTTTCCGGCAGCACAGGAGTGCGCTCGAACCATGGTTGAATCAATAATGAGATGCTCTAAATCAGGGTCGTCAATAAAATACTTGAACATCCGTTCCCACACTCCAAAACGACTCCACCGGTGGAATCTTTGATAGATGGTGTACCATTTGCCATATCCTTCTGGGAGGTAGCGCCAAGGAGCACCGGAACGGGCTATCCAAAGAACTGCTTCAATAAACTGTTTGCAGTTTGCTTCTTTCCCAATGTTAACTCTCTCTTCTGTCTGTAAAAAAGCCAATATCTTCTGCCATTTGTTTTCATCTAAAAAAACCAACTTCATCCTCTTTCCTCTATAAATTATTCTCTCTATCCTAACATAAGATCAACACGACCTAATTCTCCTGCTCTTCACGAGGGATCTCCAAACAACCCTGGCGGAGCCAAATCTCTGCTGATCGCCTCCGCCTGAAACCGACCGCTCATGCCCACCACCTGCCACTCGGCGCTGCGATTTCCCTGGCGGAAGCGCAGCCGTCGGGCTCGCAACGGCACCACTTCTACAGCTTCTACCAGAAATTGTTGGTATTCGCCCAAATAGTCTCGGTAATCCGGGGGCAAGTCAGCGCTGCTGTTGATTTGAATCCAAAACACCCGTCCTGCTTCGTTGCCATAGGCGCGGATTTGTTCCTGGCCGCGGTATTGCTCCACCCCGCGCAGCCGCTGTCGTCCCACCTGCACAGACTCAGCCCACTCCGGCAAGGGATCCCCCAAGCTGATCGACCAAGCCGGCCCGCTCAGCCCTAGCCAACAGAGCAGCAGTAGCCCCCAAACCCAAGGCCATCTGTGCAGCGTGCTGTTCCCGGTTTTCAAGGCTCGGCCGAACATGGCAAGTTCTTCTCCGCAAGTGATCCCAATGCTTTTGGATGTTGAAAACAACTTCGTCTCAACGTAGGCGAAAGCCGATCCGACCGCCTTCAATATCAAAGGCAACGTCGGCGTTGAAAAACAGTGGCATGCCCAACAGTTGCACTCCTTGGTTGCCGTTAACAAAAATCCGATCCCGGCTGGGCGTAATGGGAAAGCCAACCCGAATGCGGTAGTCAAAAGCCCCCTCCAGCACAGCTCGCCATTCAGCGCCGGGGGGCAAGGTCGAGGTGGAGAAAGGAGCTGCCCCCAACAGCCTGACATTGAGAAAAATGTCGGAAGAACCACTGTCAAAAACGGTGGGGCTGAGGGCATTTTGAATGGAAGTGTTGCTAATGCTGTAGGCCACTTGCAAAGCCTCATCCCGCCAGATGGGTGTGCCATCGGGAAAGCTTCCCACCTGGGGAAACTGCCGGAAATTGAAGCCGGCGGTGTTGGCAGCCGTTAGGCCAACCGTGAACAGGCCCTGGGTGGAGTTGAAGCCCCCCGTTTGAATAATGTACCCAGAGCGGAAATTGCCCGGAAGACGGGTGAGCGGGCTAAACAGCTCCCGGTTGGGGCTGCGCTCATCCAAGGATGTGCCTAGGATCCCAGCAAAAGGCCGTCCTGGCCCAAACAGATTGTCGGAACAGTTGGCCACCAGTGGCTCCACGCAAGTGATTTGGTCGATCAACTGAATTGTTACCGGCTCTCGACTGGGGATCCCGCCTATGCTGAAGGGGGCGCGGGCCAACACCCCGATAAATTGCGTGCCATCTCCGAACGTCACAGTGGAAGGGATCCCCGTCCGCTCCAGGCCAAAGCGACCTGCTGCTGTCGCTATGATGCGCAAACCTGCCGAGCCGGTATCCAGTAACACCTCAGCTCCGCTCCCGGCCACCCCCACTGTCAGGCCCAGGAGCTTGAAGCGGCTGTTGCCCAGGGTACGCACCGGCATGGGAATCGACTCGGTTCCCGGTTGAGGTGGGAGAGGGATCAACGCAGGGGGGGAAGCTGCAGATTCCCCCTGGCCAGAACAGCCGGCACCGAGCAGCAGCAAGGTCAAGATCCCAACCAGGGCGATTGCCATTCCCCAAGGGCTGTGCCAAGCCCACCCAGACCGTGGCTCATCCTTTGGGCCCGACCTCGCCTGCATTGAATACCCACACTGAATTAAAAGGAGCCTAGCCCGGTTGCAACCGGTAAACAGCACGCTCAAACCTGGGGGATTTGGATCCCGGCCAAGGACAGTGTACACAAAGCTGGCTGAGGGAGAGTGCGCAATAGCGCTGTCAACTGTGGAGTTGTGGGGCTGGATGGGCTGCAGCCTACAGCATTAGCTCCGCCTGCCAATCGACCACTTTTTGGAAGCGAAAAGCGCCTGCCAGGGCTCCCCAAACCTGCTGGTGGGTGATGGGATCCATCCCTCGGTCATGGCTGCAAAACTCGCTCTCGCTCAGGTGCAAGGTGGTCTGCAGATAAGTGGTTTGGCCGTTGCGCACCACGCAACACCGGCACCCCGGCTCCGTCGCGCCGATGAAGAGGGATCCCTGCCTCTTCACATGCACATCACACCCCTCTAGATAGGCTAGGTCGGCAGCCTGCAGTTGACTCAGTTGGTCTGCCCTTTCCCGAGCACAGCCCCGCCACCGCTGCGGCTCCAAAGGGCGGTAGTTGCGAATCACGATCCCAGCGCTTGCCTGAGTCAATTCCACCACCGCCTGCCGATAGGGATCTTCCAAATGGCCACTGTAGGCTTGCTCCACATAAAAGCCGATCCCGCCCAAAACTTGGGCCGGCAAGGGGCGATAGGCCACCCGGATCTGGGCGAAAAACGGTGGATTTTCCCAGGCTTGCTCTTGGTTGCTGAAGTCTCCTGCCAACCAGCGCGCCATCTGCAGCAGCTCCGGGGAAGGAGTGCGATCCGACTCAATAGACATAAGCGGGCATCGAGAATTCTGTAAAGGTATGTACCGAAAATCTCCGGAGAGCCAGGGGAACCTTCTCAGATTTTGCCCCAACCTCAGGCCCACCCAAGGATTGCAGCAAGTGATGAACTACCCCACCGCATAGGCGGATGGGGTTTCTTCAGCCCCATTCGCTTGACGGCAGGATTTTAGTCTCTTCCTCTGCCCCAGTTGCTTCATAGCCCCGCAGGACTTTGAAGTAGTGCTGAGACATCCAAGACTAACGAGGCTAGTTCCTAACCCCGGTTGCCGATTAGTGGCAACGTTGTACAGCACGATCACCGAGCCCCGATCCCTTGCCACTTCAAACCCACAATCAGAGCAGCCATGATAGCGGTTGCTCAAGTCCGCCCACTCCTTGTGGACTGCCCCACACTGGGGACAGCGTTGGCTCGGTTTGAGGGTCTGAGTGGGAAGTATGAGAACTAAACCGCCTTTCTGCTCGATTTTGTACGTAATCATCTGGTTCAATGTACCGAACCCCACCGACAGAATGGACTTGTTTAGCCCTGCTTTTCGCTTTTTCCCCTTACCTTTAGCCGAACGGGTCATGGCTTTGGTATTCAGCTTTTCAGTCACCCCGATGTCATAACGACTGGCAATCTCTGAGGTAACTTTGTGTTGCCAATCTCTGCGTTGACGGGCAACTTTTGCTTTTAGCTGAGATTCTCTCCGGTTGACTTTCTTCCATCTTCTGGAAGCCTTTATGCCCTTTTTAGGCGCACGCTTTCTCCGTTTCAGTCTGGCGACTTTGCGAATCTTCTCCTCACTCCGCTGCGTAAAGCGGGGATTAGTAATCTCCCGAAACTCCGCCCCGTCAAACAACGTCAGGGCGGTCTCTGTACCCAAGTCATAGGCAACGATGGACTCATATCGCAAATCCGACTGCGACCCAAACTTAGGTTCAGGTATGTCAACCGCAACCGTAAACGAAGCGAACCACTGCCGCTGGGACGGCTTGTAGACGATAGTCAGCGTTGTTGGCACGCCCCAATGCTTGGCTTGACCGCGCATTTTCAGCGTAATGCCCAAGTCATTGAGCGTTACCGTGCTATGCTTTCCCGTGCTGTTGACCTTCCACCCCGACTTGGCAGGATACGTCCAGCCTGAATATCGGCGAATAGACTTACATTTGGGTTTCTCACTCAGTCCTTGAAAAAACCGTTGATAGGCAAAATCCACCCGTTTCACGGTAGCTTGTAGGGCTTGGGAGTGCAGTTGAGCAAACTCTGTCCATACTTTCTTGAACTCAGGCAGTAAATTTTGCTGTTCAAGGTAGGTGACTGTCCTGCGGTGGAGCTTGTACTCGGCTTTCCGATGGGCAACACAAGCATTGTAGAGGTAGCAATGCAGACGACGAGCAGACAACAAAGCCTTTTGCTGTGCTTTGCTGGGATACAGTCGAAAAGTCTGCCTTCTGGTTGCTAACGCCATTTTACCTAGTTCTTGCCCTTCAGTTGATTATTAGTATAGTATACGGGCGGTGCTATCCATCCCCACCCTGTAGAGGGTGGGGAATTCCGCACGCTTTGTTAAACATTAACTAACTTCTGCCCCCTTTCTTTTTACTTCCACTGTTCTGGGAAGCCTTCCAGCGATTGTTGCAGTGGTCTCCAACCTTCTTCTCTAAGCAACCTTTCCAGTTCGCTTCCCCTTTCCACTCCGCCCAAAATGTTTCCCCAAACGGGTTCACGCCAAAATTCTCCCGTCTCCCAAACTCGCTTGTGTATGCGGAAGATTTCACCTGTTTCTGGGTCTTTGACATAGGTTTGGTCACTGAGTGCGTTCGTCCATGCGTTCATCATTCGGCTGTTAAACTCCTGTTCCTGCCTGATCATTTGCATCACCATACGGTTGAGTTGTCGGTTCTCTTCAGTGAACCTTCCAAGAGCAGAAAGAGCATGTTGAGGACTAAAGTGCAGACTGTGGGAAATGCCAGCCAAAATGCCGAGTATTTCTTGTTCTACTTGGTTTTTGGGAAACTTAACCATGCTAACCATGATGGACAGGTTACAGTTCTGAGAAGCGGCAATGAGTTGGGGCTGTTGGCTGAGAAATAGGGTGCCCCTAATTACGGCTTGTCGCACTAACTGTTTACTTTGAGCCATGATAGCTAAATTGACAAGACTATATTGCACAGCCCTGCCAAAGACGGTAGCCATCTGAGCCACTTGCTGTTGCATCTGGTATTCTTGCAACCACTCCATCTCCGACTTGGGTAATTCAATGCGTTCTTTGAGTTCCCACAGTTCGCCTGTCTCTGCCTGCCAGATGCCCAAGACAAAGCGAGCCACATCGTCGGCTGATAGAAGGAAAATAGGTTGGGGTTGCTGAGAAGTTTGACCGTTGATGGTTAGTAAGGTTTGAGCGTTGCTACCAAAGCCCGTTTGCAAAGCCATGCTTTGAAGGTCAATTTGGTCAAAGCGCATCATCAGGTCGCCTTTGCGAACGAACAAAACAGGCACTCGTTTAGTCAACTGTTGGATAATGGTGCCCCAATACTCGCATCCTTCAGGTAAATGAAGCCAACCCGCTTCCATACCAACTTCTGGGTCGTAAATAGTTTCCCGTCGCCAGCGAACCATTTTCTCTGGGGGGAGAAATTGGAAACTTTTGGCGACACCCATCATCGCATCCAACTTCGCCTTCTCCGTTCCCGCAGGAAAGAGCAGGGTGATGACTAGTGCTGTCGCTCTACCAGGCAAAATGGCAGTGACTTCTCGGAAGTTGGTTGGTGGAGTTTGACCCAAAAGCCCGAAGTTGACCGACATCATCGGGTGGAAAACGAAGGGATAGCCCAAGCCTTCGCCGAAGATGAGAATACCTTGGGACAGTTTTCGGAAAACGAAACGGGGTTGTAAGAAGCCACTTGCTATCCCCTGCCTTTCCAACCACCAAGATTGGGCGACTTGGTGCAAGTTGCCGTTGTAGCGAGCGACCCGAAAGACAACGAAGCAAAGAGCTTTGTCATCGTGAATGCAGATGGCGTTGTCGTGAACTTTGATCGACCAACCTTGGGGGATTTTGACGGAAAAACCGTGAAGCGAGTCAGTTACTTCGCCCCCATAGACCAATTCTTTTAGCAACATCTTGAGCCTGCGATAAATTCCTTAACAAAAACGACACTAAGATATGCAACCCCGAGCCACAACAGTAGCCAATGGTAACTGGCGACTGGTGAAAACGGCAACGAGTTTCCATCAATCACTTTACTGACCAAAGAAAGTAGTAACTTTGCAAGCACAACCCCCGCCAAAGGCGGGGGCATTTCTAATCGATCGCTGTCCCTACCGAAGTAGGAACTGCCACTATTAAACACTAGATTTGTCAAGATGTCTAGGGGTAGTTTGCGCGGATCGAGAGTCGAAGTGCCATTTCAGGGTGGTGCCCCAGTGGTCAAAAGCCGTCAAAGCCATATCCAGAGCGGTGCGCGGATGTCTCAAGCAAAAAATGGGTTTTTTGTGGGCTGGAATGCTCATGGGGAGTGCCTTAGGGGGAAATTGTCTGCACAAGGCTCATTTAAGACCTACCGATCCGCGCAATGTATCACAGGATACCTTCTGCCTTAGCCATGGATAGCATCAGGTCGACTACCCGATTGGCGTAGCCCCACTCATTGTCGTACCATGCCACCACTTTGAAAAAGTGGCTATTGAGTTCAATGCCAGCTCCCGCATCAAAAATACTAGAGCGGGGGTCGCCCCGAAAATCCATGGATACTACTTCATCAGTGCAGTAGCCCAAGATGCCCCGCAATTCATCTTCTGAAGCCCGTCGCATTGCTTCGCAGATTTCCTGATAGCTGGTTGCCTTTTCTGTCCTAAAAGTCAAATCCACCACCGACACATCAGGAGTAGGCACACGGAATGCCATCCCTGTCAACTTGCCTTTTAGTTCGGGGAGAACCAGCGCCACTGCCTTTGCGGCTCCCGTGGAGGAGGGGATGATGTTTTGGCTAGCGCCCCTGCCGCCGCGCCAGTCCTTTTTACTGGGGCCATCCACCGTAGGCTGGGTGACAGTCATGGCGTGGACTGTGGTCATCAGCCCTTCCACTAGCCCAAAGTTTTCGTGGATTACCTTGGCAATGGGAGCAAGACAGTTGGTGGTGCAACTGGCATTGGAGACGATGGCATCACGGCTGGGGTCAAACTTGTGATGGTTTACGCCCACCAGTAGGGTAGGGATTTTATCGGGGTCCTTAGTGGGGGCAGTGATAATTACCCGTTTGGCGCCCGCTTGCAGGTGTGGGCTTGCCCCGTCAAAACCTGTAAACAAGCCCGTAGCTTCTACCACATAGTCAGCCCCTACCTTTGCCCAAGGCAGTTCGGCGGGATTGCGCAGAGCAGTGCAGGGAATGAACCGATCTTCAACTACTATGCCGTCGGGTTTGGCAGTCACCTGCCCTGCAAAAGTGCCATGGGTGGAGTCGTACTTGAATAAGTAGGCGAGATTATCGGCAGGCACTAGGTCGTTGATGCCCACAAATTCTATGTCTGGATTGGCGATCGCCGAGCGCAGTACCAAACGCCCAATTCTGCCAAAACCGTTAATTCCTACCCTTAACTTAGCCACGAGCTTTACTCCTGCTGGAACTTACGCCAATACAAGTATAGGCAGGTAGGGCTAAGTACAGGGTAAAAATACCTAAAAAATTTAGAATGCCTACTTGTCCCAAAGCATCTGCAATTCACGGCGCAAGGATTGGTAATTGCTAAGGCGGGATACCAACAAGTTGTCCTTGCCCGCATCCTCAAGGCGGTGCTTCCACAGGCTAATGGTTTCTGGGTTGTGCAACCAAAACTGGATTACAGACTGCGATGCCAGATGGCTGTCCCAGCCCCGTTGTTGGATCATGGGACTAAGGGACTGCAAAAAGACATCCAAAGAACACTCTTGGGTAGCTAGATAGGCAGAGGCTTCGTTGTGGTATTTCAGCTTATCTAAAAAGTCCCAAAATACCATAACAGGAGCAACACAGAGAATTTCAAAATGAAAACTCATAGGCGCACCCCTGAGCCACCATTATCTATAAACGATTGCATAAGCTAACTAGATTATAGGCAGTTTATTGTATTCCAGAATACAGGTAACAGTTTTTTTACTACAAAGCCTTGCCCTAAAATGAACTGTACGCTCCAACTGGGGAGTAGGGGAGAAACCAGCGGTGAAAAAATGGATTTTGTTAGCTATTGTTACTTGTGTGGTGGCACTACTAGGTACGCCTTTACTGTTTGCCATTCCCAGTACGGTCAGGGTCAAGCTCATAGCTTTCAATGATTTTCATGGCAACCTAGAACCTGCAAATATGAACTACCCCACCGCATAGGCGGATGGGGTTTCTTCAGCCCCATTCGCTTGACGGCAGGATTTTAGTCTCTTCCTCTGCCCCAGTTGCTTCAGAGACCCGCAGGTCTTTGAAGTAGTGCTGAGACATCCAAGACTCACGAGGCTAGTTCCTAACCCCAGTTGCCGATTAGTGGCAACGTTGTACATGACCAACACCGAGCCGCGATCCCGCGGTACCTCAAACCCACAAGCAGGGCAAACATGATAACGGTTACTTAAGTCCGCCCAGTTCGGGTGTACCGCACCACACTTGGGACAGCGTTGGCTCGGTTTGAGGGTTTGCGTAGGAAGCATGAGGACTAGACCGCCTTTCTGCTCAATCTTGTAGGTCAGCATTTGGTTAAGTGTACCGAACCCCACCGACAGAATGGACTTGTTTAGCCCTGCCTTGCGCTTCCCACCCTTGCAGGTCATCCCTTTGATATTTAGCTTCTCCGTTACGCCGACGTCATAACGACAAGCTATCTCTGACGTAACTTTGTGTTGCCAGTCTTTGCGCTGACGAGCAACCTTTGCTTGCAGTTGCGCTTCCCGCTGGCTGATTTTCTTCCACCTTCTGGAAGCCTTTACGCCCTTTTTAGGGGCACGCTTTCTGCGCTTCAGTCTGGCCACTCTGCGAATCTTCTCCTCACTCCGCTGGGTAAAGCGGGGATTAGTAATCTCCCGAAACTCCACCCCGTCAAACAACGTCAGGGCGGTCTCTGTACCCAAGTCATAGGCAACGATGGACTCATATCGCAAATCCGACTGCGACCCAAACTTAGGCTCTGGTATGGCAACCTCAACCGTAAACGAAGCGAACCACTGCCGCCGGGACGGCTTGTAGACGATAGTCAGCGTTGTTGGCACGCCCCAATGCTTGGCTTGACCGCGCATTTTCAGGGTAATGCCCAAGTCATTGAGTGTGACCGTGCCATGCTTTCCCGTGCTGTTGACCTTCCACCCCGACCGGGCAGGATACGTCCAGCCCGAATACCGGCGAATGGACTTGAACCTCGGCTTCCTACTCAGTCCTCGAAAGAACCGTTGGTAAGCATAATCCACCCGCTTGACGGTGGCTTGCAGGGCTTGGGAGTTCAGTTGGGCAAACTCCACCCACACCTGCTTGAATTCGGGGAGTAGGTTCTGCTGTTCCAGGTAGGTCACCGTTCGGCGGTGGAGCTTGTACTCGGTTTCCCGGTGGCTGACACAGGCGTTGTAGAGGTAGCAGTGCAGACGACGAGCCTCGAGCAAAGCCTTTTCCTGAGCTTTGCTGGGATACAGTCGAAAGGTCTGCCTTCTGGTTGCCATATGCGTTATCCTACCCCCACCTGTCCCAGTTCTGAGTGCTCCACAAATCCAGTGGCGCTATCCATCCCCACCCTACAGAGGGTGGGGAATTCCGCGCGTTTTGTTAAATTATGTATCCTTTATGAGAATGTTCGCTCCGATACTGAAAATGGATCCCTTGCAAGCTGCAAAGCCGCGATCGGGGCTGACATCTTTGTTCATGTTGTAAAGCTAGGCAAAGAAACATTCTCTTTTGTAAAAAACTACTCCCGCGAAGGACAGGGAGAACAGCCTGGGATCCGAGATGGGAAGCAGGTTGGAAACCGATCTAAGATCTTTTGCGCGAGGTAAAGCCGATTTACATTTTTTGATTTCATCGCTTCTTGCCTTCGCGGTAGAAAAAGACTGGAAACAAGGCGAGCCAGCTTCTCCTCGTCTGCCCAGTTGAGGTTGCCAGCAGCGGCTGAGGCTCCTTAGCCCAAGTCCGATCCCTTGGATGAAGGCCTGGATCTGGGAGCGAGCTTCGCTTGCTCATCTTGGTTCTATCGGCTTCGATCCCGTCGGCGGTTCTGTGAGTTAAACAGCACCTCTCGGCACTGGGGATCCAAGCAGTGTTGCATTCCTGGCCGGCAGGTGCTCTCTTGTCCGCTGCAGGGAATGTGGATTCATAACCTCTTTTACTTTCGCTAGGGAGATTCAAAACCATGAACGATGTATTTGGCAAAGTGGTTGCACAAGCTGACTCCAAAGGCGCTTTTTTGGGAGAGAACGAGTTTGCCGCTCTCCAGCAGGTAATTGCCGAGGGGAACAAGCGTTTGGACGCTGTGAACCGCCTCACCAGCAATGCCTCCAAGATCGTGACCGATGCCATCCGTCAGTTGTTCGCCGAGGAGCCCAATTTGAACGCTCCCGGTGGGCCTGCCTACCCCAGTCGTAACGTAGCCGCCTGTATGCGGGACATGGACATTATTCTCCGCTACATCACCTACGCAGTGGCAGCCGGAGATGCCAGTGTGCTGAACGAGCGCTGCTTGAACGGCCTGCGGGAAACCTATCAAGCCTTGGGCACCCCCGGTAGCTCGGTGGCCAACGGCATCCAAAAGATGAAAAAGGCTGCGGTGGCGGTGGTAAACGACCCCAACGGCATCACCCGGGGGGACTGCAGCGCTCTGATTGCCGAAATCGAATCCTACTTCGATCGCGCTGCTGCTGCTGTGGTTTGATCCCCTTTGGGCTGAAGTTTCTGTTGTGTCCGGATCCAGTTGCGAAGACCTCTCTCGAATCTGAGGTAACTCGGGTTGGCAGGGGATCCCTAGAAAAGCAACTTTTTTTGCAGCGATTTTGCAGTTGAGACTTTGCAGCTTTGGCCTTGTTCTTTGCATTGAGCTTGAGTTAAGTAAAGGAGCGTTTTGAATCATGCAAACCCCAATTGTTGACGCCATCGCCACTGCCGATAGCCAAGGGCGCTACCTGAGCAACAGCGAATTGCAGGCCATCAATGGCCGTTTTCAGCGGGCTGCCGCCAGCATGGAAGCCGCTCGAGTTCTGAGCAGCCGTGCCGACGAGCTGGTGCGCGGTGCCACCGAAGCCGTTTACGCCAAGTTCCCCTACACCACCCAACCCGGTGGGCAGTGCCACACCCAAGCTGGCAAGGACAAGTGCGCCCGTGACGTGCGCCACTACCTGCGCTACATCACCTACTGCTTGGTAGCCGGTGGCACCGGTCCTCTGGACGAGTATCAGTTGGCCGGGATCCGCGAAATCAACGCCGCTTTTGAGCTCTCCCCCAGTTGGTTCATCGAAGCCCTGCGCTACATCAAAGCCAACCACGGCCTGACCGGGCAAGCGGCCACCGAGGCCAACACCTACATCGACTACGCCATCAACGCGCTCAGCTAAACCCTTGGCTTGGGATCCCTCTAAAAGGGCGACGCCGGCTAGCCAGTTGGCTCATCCCATAAACCAGGGGGGATGGCGAGGGAAGGTTGTTGAGGGCAACGGTGGTGAGCCTGCTACGTTGCGGAGAGATACGTTTGACCACGTGGGTTTGCGGATCAGTCTCCCCAATAGGAAGGCGCCACTGTTGCTCTTCTGCAGCTTGGGGCTGCCGATTTTTGATTTCTAATTTTAGTTTTCGATTTCTACAGTCGTTTCAGGCTAGGGTGAGACGCCTGGGCTATTGATCGCGCCAGCGGGACGGAGTCCTTGAAAAGCCTTTTGGCCCCCTGCATTATTGCTCCGCAACGCCGACGCGACGACGCAACCAACACTTTAGGTGTGGGTGCAATGTCCTAGCTTGAATCGAAATGACCCTAAACGCAAGCTTGTTCTCAATCTGTGTCCATTCAGTTCAATCGGGGGAATTAGCATGAGTGCAATTACAGCGGCAAGCCGGATGGGGATCCGGGGCATTACGGAGACCACCCCACTGGAGTTGCGCCCCAACGCCAGCCAGGATCAGCTCAATGCGGTGCTGCGGGCCATCTACCGTCAGGTGCTGGGCAACGACCATTTGTTTGGGGCCGATAGGAAGGAGCTAGCCAGTGCGGAATCGCTGCTGCGCCAGGGCAGCCTGACGGTGCGGGAGTTTGTGCGATTGATCGCCAAGTCCGAAGCCTACAAAAAGCGGTTTTTCTACCCCAACTCGCAAACCCGGGCCATCGAGCTCAATTTCAAGCATCTGCTGGGACGCGCTCCCACCAGCCCCAAAGACATCGCCCGCCATTTGGACATCTACCAATCTGGCGGCCACAGCGCGGAGATCGATTCCTACATCGACAGCCCAGAATACCTAGAAGCTTTTGGAGACAACATCGTCCCCTACCCGCGTGGGTTTGAATACCGCAAGGCTCATTCCACCCGCGACTTTACCAATCTCTTCGCTCTCTACGGGGGCTACGCCAACAACGATCGCTCCCAAGGGCCCAGACCCCGTCTGATGATGCCTTTGGCCACCGGGTTTACCCCGGCCATTCGCCGCATTGGAGTGCGGGGCCTGCTGCCGCCCAGCCCCATTTCCAAACACCTGGGGCCGCCAACGGGCCAGTCGGATCGCATGTTCTGTGTGGAAGTGACCCGACTGCTGAATCCGCCTTCGGCGCTGGCCACTTCCAGCCGAGTGCGCAAATCCAACCAGCAGATTTTCGTCTCTGCCGATCAACTGTCGGCAACAATGCAGCGGTTGCTCAAATCGGGCGCCAAGATCGTCAGTGTCCGCAGCGCTTGATCCCTTCTCGGTGTCCTCTCCGTTGTCGATTCCATGACCACTGCTGTTCCTCTGGATCCCGATCCATCGGTGGATCTCACCCCGGCTGGACAAATCGCCAAGCTGCGCCACGGGGATCCAGGGGAACGCTACTATGCGGCTTGGTGGCTGGGGCGCATGCGCATTGCCGAAGGGATCCCTGCCCTGATCGAGGCCCTGGCCGATGAAACGGATCGCACCGCTCAAGGGGGATATCCGCTGCGGCGCAACGCTGCTCGTGCTTTGGGTAAACTGGGATCCCTCGCCGGGATCCCGCCCCTGAAGGCGGCTTTGTCTTGCTCCGATGGCCAAGTGGTGGCAGCCGCTGCCCAGGCACTGGTTGAGATTGCCTTTGCCAACAACCTCAACAGGGATCCCGACGAAGTGGAAAAGCTGGGATCCGCTTTGCTAGAAGGGCTGCGCTTTGTGGAGCAAGGACTGCAGACGGAAGCCCAAGCCGCCCTAGAAGCCATTATCGAGGCTCTTGGACAACTGCAGGTGGCTGCTGCCCTGGAGCCAATCTGTCCCTACCTAGAGCACACTTCCATCCGTTTGCAATGTGCGGCGGCACGGGCCTGCTATCGTCTCACTGGGGATCCGACTTTTGCTCAGCGCCTGCTGTCGGTGTTGAATCACCACAACATCCATCTGCGGCGCGCCGCCCTTTTGGACTTGGGGGCCAGTGGCTATTTGCCGGCAGCACAGGCCATTGCGGCGGCGGCGGTGGAGGCCAACCTGAAGCTCCTTGCCCTCAAACAGTTGGTGGAGATCAACCTAGAACATCAAAAGATCCCCGGCACTGAGCTGCAGCAGGTGCTCCGGCTGATCGACGAGCTGCTGTGAGCGGTGGTGCTTCTGGGCCCTTGCTGTTCACATTAGCGGGACGGAGTCCTTTGCAACTGACCTATCAAGGCATTGCCCATGAGTTTGTGCATCCCTCTGCAGCGATTCAAAGCCGTCAGAATCTGTCCGCTCGGCACCAGGGTTGGGCTCCGTGGCTGTAGCACTGCCTCAGTCTTTTGCCTTCCCGTATCGAGGTGCCGCCCTCAGTTTTGGAGCAAGGGCAACAGCAAGGATCCCTGAGGTGCAAGGGATCCCCTCAAGTTTCCTCTCGAAAGCACTTCATGACCTTGGTCGAGGAAACCCATCGGCGGAACCTGCTGCACCGGCTGCAGGAGCGCATCCGTTCTGCTCGAGCCCGTGGGGATGAGCATTTGTTGCAGCACCTGGCACAGGAACGGCAACTGTTGGCCTGACAAGCTCGCTGCCTGCCCAAGGGATCCAGCTAATGCCCGACAATTGCCCAGAAGGGTTCGATATTCCCGATAATGGGAAGCGGCTCCTGGGATTCAAAGAGGGATCCGGGATCAGTTTGTTGTTGAGGCAGTGGTTGGGGTGCAGGACACAAGGTAATGGAGGAGTCTGCCACTCAGGAAGAGATCCCTGGGGGATCTCCTTCAGCAGGGCCATCCCGTTCGTTGATGTCGGTGGCGGGCTTGGTGGCCGGGGCGACCTTGCTCAGTAAGGGCATAGGCTTTATTCGCCAAGCTTTGATTGCAGCAGTGTATGGCTCGGGGCCGGAGTACAGCGCCTTCGGGGTAGCCTACATCCTGCCCGGTTTTCTGTTGATTCTGCTGGGAGGGATCAACGGCCCTTTTCACAGCGCCATCGTCAGTGTCCTCAAAAAGCAGCGGGATCGGGACAGGGAGGATGCGGCTGCCTGGCTGGAATCCATTTCCACCTTGGTAGGCTGCCTGCTCCTGCTGGTCAGCTTGGGCCTTTGGTGGGGAGCGGACTGGGTGGTGCGCCTGAATGCGCCGGGAGCCAGCCCCGAAGTCCATGCTCTGGCCGCTGCGCAACTGCGGATCATGGCCCCTTTGGCCTTGCTCTCGGGGTGGATTGGCATCGGCTTTGGAGCGCTGAATGCTGCCGAACACTACGCCTTGCCTGCCCTTAGCCCGCTGATCTCCAGCTTGGCGGTGATCGGGATCCTGGTCACGCTGGGATGGACGGGGATCCCAACTTTGCTGGCCTGGGGCGTGCTCATCGGGGCCATTGCCCAATGGTTGGCCCAAGTTCCGCTCCAGATGCGGTTAGGGCTGGGGCGACCGCGCCTGCGCTTTGAGTGGGGATCCCCGCAGGTACGGGCGGTGGGCTTGCTGATGTTGCCGGCGGTGATCTCCTCCGGGATGATCCACATCAATGTTTATGTGGATCTGTTTTTTGCCTCTTTCGTACCTGGGGATCGCACCATCGGCAACTTGGGATATGCCCAGCTTCTGGTACAAACGCCGCTGGGGATCCTCTCCAACATGGTGCTGGTGCCCTTGATGCCTCTCTATGCCCAGTTGGCAGGGGATGGATCCCGTTGGCCGGAGCTGCGCCAGCGTATCCGCCAAGGGCTGATGCTTACGGCAATTGTGACCCTGCCCCTGTCGATGCTGTTGGTGGCTTTGGCCGAGCCCATTGTCCAAGTGGCCTACCAGCGGGGGCGCTTTACGCCGGAGGTGACACAAGAGGTGGCAGCCCTGCTCATGGCCTATGGTCTGGGGATGACCGGTTACCTGCTGCGGGATGTGCTGGTGCGGATCTTCTATGCCCTGGAGGATGGGGCTACGCCTCTGCGCATCAGCAGCATGGCCATTGGCCTGAATGCCCTACTGGACTTTCTATTTTTGCAGGCTTTTGGAGCGCCGGGCATTGCCCTGGCCACCGCCGGCGTCAACCTGATAGCCGTGATCGGACTGGGGATCCGCCTCCACCAGCGCCTGCCAGGGATCCCTTGGCGGGAGATGGGACAAGCCCTACTGCCATTGCTGGGGAGCACCGTCCTGGCCGGGGGACTGAGCCATTGGCTGTGGACCCAACTGCGCTCCTACGAGATTGTGGGGTCTCCCCTGCTCACCGCCATCATTTGGGCCGGGCTGGCCGCGGGTTTAGGTCTAAGCTTGTTCGCCGCCGGAGCTCTCTACCTGCGGATCCCAGAAGTGGAGTGGGCAGCAGCCCGACTGCGGAAACGGGTAGGACGCTGGGGGAGCCAGTGGGCAAGCCGGAACTAGCTGATAGCTTCCAGGTAATCTCGCACGCGGTTGCGCCGCTTCGGCTGACGCAGCTTCTGCAGGGCTTTGGCCTCAATTTGCCGCACCCGTTCCCGCGACAGATCCAAGGCGCGACCGATTTCCGCCAGCGAATAGGTGCGCCCATCCCCCAAGCCGAAACGCATGCGGATCACATCCCGCTCGCGGCTGGTGAGATCCGAGAGCAACTGCTGTAGATCGCGATGCAGGGCTTCCCGCATCATGGTCTCTTCTGGAGAAATGTCGTCAGTTTCCAGCAGATCCCCCAGTTCGGTGTCCTTGTCTTTGCCCACCTTGGTTTCCAGAGAAACCGAGCGGGGCACCCGTACCAACAGCTCGCGTACTTGAGGCGGCGTCATCTCCAGCTCGGAGGCGATGTCTTCGATGGTGGGAGTACGGCCCTTTTCCTGGGAGAGCTTGCGCTGCGCTTTTTTGATCTTGTTCAGCTTCTCGGTGATGTGAACGGGCAGGCGGATGGTGCGGCTTTGGGTGGCAATGGCGCGGGTAATGCCCTGCCGGATCCACCAGTAGGCGTAGGTGCTGAAGCGGTAGCCCTTTTTTGGGTCGAACTTTTCCACCGCCCGCTCTAGGCCCAGCGTACCCTCTTGGATCAGATCCAACAGCTCCAAGCCGCGGTTTTGGTACTTTTTCGCCACCGACACCACCAGGCGCAGGTTGGCCTTGATCATGTGTTCTTTGGCACGCTTGCCAATCCGCTGAATCTGCTGCAGCTTTTCAGGGGTCAGTTGCGCCCACTCGGGGTACTGGTTGGCCTTAGCCACCCATTCCGCAAGAGTGGGATCCCGTCCCAACTCTTTCTGCAGGCGCAGGCGCAAATCCAAGAGCTTCATGTAGTCTTGGACTTTTTGGGCCAGGGCCACCTCTTCATCGCGCCCCAAAAGAGGAACACGACCAATCTCCTGTAAATAGAGGCGCACCAGATCAGTGGAGCGGCGGGTTGGCTCCTCTTCCAGAAACTCGCCATCGGCCAGATCCACCTCTGCTTCTTCGGCGGCCTCGAGGAGATCGGCGGGGCCATCCAACAAAATGTCGTTGAGTTCAGGTTCGTAGTTAGACATGTAGGGTGTTGCTGATGTAGCGACAGGGGTAGGCAGTTCAGTGGGCTGAGAGAGGAATGGTCAGTGATGTGGAGCAAGTTAAGCTTAAGTGTTCCCCAACGGTAACTTCGCGCCTGCTCAACGCCTTACAGCAGTCAGAGGAAATCATACATTGACCTCTTCCTCAACCCGACCTCCTGCCCATGCCCCATAGGGAAAGGCTGAAGTAGCAGCGGAGGGGTCACACGGTGGGTAGAGCGTGAGCCCCTTATCATAACTTAATTATAGTTGCATTTCTCAGCCCAGAGACATGAGAGCCAGCGTAGGATCCCCCCAGTTCAACCGTCACCGCCACTGCGAAAAAGCGTATTGCCCTCAGGGTGAACCCAGCAGCTCGTCCTTGGGGGAAGTAACCCATCCATCCTAGAGGGTCTAAACTTCAAAGGTAGCGTGTAAATTGCTTTGCCTATTCCAATCTATTCGATTCTATTCGATGAACTGTTCCCATTCACCTATCCCACCCAGCTGTGGGGGAGCCAGACTCCCCGAACAGGTCAACCCCCTTCCTCTGGGCGGACTGGGCTCTGCTCAGGCACTTGGGTTGGCCATAGCCCCGCTGACGGGGGAAAAGGTTTCAACCTTGGCGTTGACGACTCTATTGGCCATCGGTCTATTCTTTTTTCTGCGAGCTGCGGGCAAGGATCGCGTGGAGAGTCGCCTCTACTTTAGCAGTCGCAGCCTGGAAGAAATGGGATCCGCTCTACGGGAGCACTTGGAAAGGCGTGGCTATCGTCTCCAGTCCGCCGATGCCGAGGGGATCGCCACCTTTGCAGGGCAGGGTCAGGCTAGCGTGGGGCTGGCCCTTTTTTTGACGGGGCTGGCGGGGACGGGACTGGCCTGTTTGGCCTTGGTGCTGCAGACCCTTGAGCCGGGGTGGGGCGCTTGGCCCTGGATGGTGGTACTGGCTTCTCCTTGGGCGGGTTGGTACTACTGGCGGCGCAACCAACGCCCGGAGCAAATCCGCCTGAAACTGCAGGAAGCCGACGAGGACTCCGTCCCGCTCCCCTTCTGTGGACAGCACGGTTCCCCCACAGCACCAACGCGAACGGCCCCTGGATCCCATCTGTGGGTGGAGGGGCATCGGGATGAGCTGGATGGGCTGGCTGCAGCCCTGGGGTTGCAAGAACGGGATCTGGATTAGGGGTAGGGGAGTCTAAGGCCAATCGGGAGAGAGAGGCGCTGGGATCAAAGACAGTTGATCCCCAACGGCAGGGTCGGGGATCCCATTGGGAGCGGGCTCTTTTTTGGAGTTCTTTTGGGCGAGGCGGCTTTTCCCTTGGTTTCTCAAGCCCAGGCCGATGCGGCTGTGTTTTTCCACTAGGGCCAGCACCTGTTTGGCCCGCTCGATCACCGGCTGGGGCAGGCCGGCCATGCGTCCCACCTCGATGCCATAGGAGCGATCTGCCCCCCCAGGTTGTACCTGGTGCAAGAAGATGATGCGATCTTGCAATTCCTTGACCACCACCTGAAAGTTGGCCACGTTGGGCAGCAAGGTCTCCAGTTGGTTGAGCTCGTGGTAGTGGGTGGCAAAGACCGTACGGGCGCGCACCTGAGTGGCCAGGTATTCCGCCACCGCCCAGGCAATGGAAAGGCCATCGAAGGTAGCGGTGCCTCGGCCAATCTCGTCCAGCAGCACCAAGGAGCGCTCGCCGGCGTGGTTGAGGATGTTGGCGGTCTCGTTCATTTCCACCATGAAGGTGGACTGGCCGGTAGCCAGATCGTCCACAGCGCCAATGCGGGTAAATACGCGGTCGCAGAGGCCCAACTCTGCCCGCCGCGCGGGGACAAAGCTGCCCATCTGGGCCAGGATTTGGATGAGCCCAATTTGCCGCAGGTAAGTGGACTTGCCGGACATGTTGGGCCCGGTGAGGACGATCAAATCGGGGCCGTGGGGGGATCCCAGTTGCACCGAATTGGGCACGAAGAGGCCCTGGGGCAGGGATTTTTCCACCACCGGGTGGCGACCCTCCTCGATGATCAGCCGGCGGTCTTCGGTGATTACGGGACGGGTGTATCCCTGCTGCACTGCCACTTCCGCCAGGCCAAACAGAGCATCGACGGCAGCCAGGGTCTGGGCCACTTGGCGGATGGCTTCGGCCCGGGATCCTGCCTCTTGGCGCAACTGGACAAACAGCTCGTATTCCCGCTGGTTGATGTCGGTTTGGGCTGTGAGGATGCGGGCCTCTTTTTCTTTGAGCTCGGGGGTAATGAACCGCTCTTCGTTGGTCAGGGTTTGCTTGCGGATGTACTCTTTGGGGACTTGGTGGGCCTTGGCGCGGCTGATGCTGAGGTAGTAGCCGAAGGCCTTGTTGAAGCCCACCTTGAGAGTGGGGATCCCAGTGCGGTCGCGCTCGCTTTTTTCCAACTGGGCAACCCACTGGCGGTCTTGCTCCACCTGCTGCCGCAGCCTGTCCAGCTCGGGATCCACGCCGGCTCGGATGAGGCCCCCCTCGGTGAGCACAGGGGGAGGGGAGGGCAGGAGGGTGTGCTCGATGCGTTGGCCCAGCTCAACCAGGGCGGGATCCACCTGTTGCAGGCTTTGCAAGAGGGGAGTCTTGGCTTCCCCCACCAGCTCGGCCAACTGGGGCAGTTTGCCCAAGGAGGATCCCAAGGCCACCATCTCGCGCGGGTTGGCGGTGCCCGATCCGACGCGGTTGGCCAGCCGCTCCAGGTCGTACAGAGAGTCCAGGAGGGATCCCAGGCGGGCCCGCAGAGAAGGGTTTTCCAAAAGCTCTTGGATGGTGTCTTGGCGAAGGCGGATTTGCTCCGAATCCCGCAAAGGCTGCATTAGCCAGCGCCGCAAAGTGCGCCCCCCCATGGCTGTACGGCTGTGATCCAGCACCCAGAGCAGGGATCCGACAAAGGCCCCCTCGCGGATGGTCTGGGTGAGCTCCAAGTTGCGGCGGGTTTGGGCATCCAAGATGAGGTAGTCCGTGAGCTGGTAGGTGCGCGGGGGAGGCAGGAGCGGGTGGCCTCCCTGGGGAGAAGGCTGCAGCAGGGTCTTTGGTGCTACGCACCGCTGAGGCGAATGGGTTTCTTCTAAGTAGTGCAAAAGCCCTCCCGCTGCTCGCACCGCCAGAGGCAATCCCTCACAGCCCAATCCTTCCAGAGAGCGCAGGCCGTAGGTCTGCATGAGGTTCTCCCGCGCCACCGCCAGTTCAAAAGGTTCGGCTGGGCGCAGGGTATAGGCGTATTGGTTGGGGAGACCCAGGGGCTTCTGGGGATCCCCTGGACGGATGAGGCCTAGTCCCAGCCCCTCCTCGGTGGGCAGCAAAACCTCTGCCGGCTGCAGCCGGGCCAGTTCCTGCTCCAGTTGCTCTTGCCCCTCGCTCTGACACACCCAGAACTCGCCGGTGGAGATATCCGCATAGGCTAGGCCCCAGCGGCAGGGAGCCTGCTTCGATCCTTTGAGCCGCACGACGGCTGCCAGGTAGTTGTTTTGCCGCGCCTGCAGCAGCTCCTCTTCGAGGACGGTGCCAGGGGTGATCACCCGCGTCACTTCCCGCCGCACCAAGCCCTTGGCCTGATCTGCCGGCTCCATCTGGTCGCAGACGGCCAGGGCATAGCCTTTGGCCACCAACTGGGCAGCGTAGCGGTCGAAAGCATGGTAAGGGATCCCGCACATGGGCACCCGCCCTATGGCCCCTGCTTCCCGCCCGGTGAGCACCAGCTCCAGCTCCCGCGACACCCGCTGGGCGTCCTGGAAAAACATCTCGTAGAAATCCCCCAGGCGGTAGAGCAAGATGGCGTGGGGATACTGCCGCTTCAGCTCCACATAGTGCTGCATCATGGGGGTGAGCAGGGCGGGATCCACCTCTAAGGCATCCCAAGTAGGCTCGGCGGAAGAACTCATGGCATCAAAACGTTTGCAAGCAATGGGCTCAAGGTTGAGAGCCTGGCCAAACCGGACCGATCAGCTTGGGCCATTCTAGATCTAGATGAAGTATGAGACATTTCCCCAGCCCTCCTCCTCTGGGGAGAGGGAAGCTAGGTAATTGCCATTTCGCAGTTGGTTGAAATGACCTCGCTCAGGGTAGTTGGATCCCCCCTGAGGTAAGTCTGAATGGCTGGGCAGAG
Organism: Synechococcus sp. W60.1; assembly: GCF_047461575.1. Lineage (NCBI taxonomy): Bacteria > Bacillati > Cyanobacteriota > Cyanophyceae > Synechococcales > Synechococcaceae > Synechococcus > Synechococcus sp. W60.1. The sequence continues at coordinate 131,339 of NZ_JANSHL010000006.1, forward strand.
GCGCTGCCCGGTCTTGTCCAAAAGCCCTGAAGCGCAAGAGGGAGAAATTTAGGCACAAGCTATTGAAACTGACTTGCAACATCCAAGAAGCCTTGCTATTCTAGCGACTACGTTTTGTTGAGTTTGACTTTCAATAAAGCTCGGGAGGGAGGCCTGGCCAACTTGGCTGAGTTTTCCATCCCGCCCTTGCGGGCGGAGGGGGTTTCTTGGCCTCAGAAGGCTCTCTTCCTGGGCAAAGCTCGAGAGGTTTTCCCGGTGCTGGTCGATCGCGAGTGTCCGTATACAGAGGTTGAGGGGGGCAGAGGCTGGGGGCAAAGAAAGCGGCTGCTCTCGCCAATCGGTTTGACCTGTTTGCTATTGAGTTTCATTTTCCTAGTACTTTTGGTCTCGATTGCTTTGGGATCCGTTCCCATGACTTTCCCAGAACTCTGGCAAGCCCTGTGGGGGCAGGGGGATCCCATTCGGCAGACGATTGTTTGGCAGTTGCGGCTGCCGCGGGCGCTCTTGGCCCAGTTGCTGGGGGCGGCTCTGGGGATGGCAGGGGCCCTGTTGCAGGGGATGCTGGGCAATGGGCTGGCGGATCCCTACTTGCTGGGCATTTCGGCGGGGGCGGGCCTGGCGGCGGTGGGGTTGCTCACCTTGGGAGAGTGGACGGCTTGGGTGCCCCTGGCCGCTTGGGTGGGCGGGGTGCTGACTACCGTGTTGGTGTACGGGTTGGCGCGTACTCCCTCGGGACTGGCGGTGGAGCGGCTGATCTTGGCGGGGGTGGCCGTCAGCGCCCTGTTTGGGGCCATTAGCTCCACCTTGTTGTTGATGGCAGATGACCGGGTGCAGGTGGCTCTCACCTGGTTGATCGGCAGCTTGAGCGGGCGGGGCTGGCCAGAGGTGCAGGTGGCCGGGGCGTATATCCTGGTCGGCTTGGATGGGATGGGGGCAGGCGCGGGCTTTAAACCTGCTGAGCTTGGGGAAGAGATGGCGGTGAGCTTGGGGATCCTCTGGCGCGGACGCGGGTGGTGATTGGTCTGGTGGCGGCTTGGCTGGCGGCAACCGCTGTCAGTGTGGGGGTGATCGGCTTTGTCGGTTTGGTGGTGCCCCACATGGTGCGGCAGGGGGTGGGATCCGATTACCGCTGGCTGTTGCCCCTTTCTGCCTTGGCAGGGGCGACCCTGCTGAGCGGTGCCGACATCCTGAGCCGTTTGGGCCCGATAGAGCTGCCGGTGGGGATTGTCACCGCTGTGATGGGGGCTCCCTTTTTTGGCTGGCTGCTGCGGCAGCAGGGGGCGGGGCGATGAGAGAGCCCATCCTGCAGGTCGAGGATTTGAGCGGGGGCTACGGATCCCGGACGGTGGTGCGACAAGTGAGCTTCAGCGTGCAAAAGGGGGAATGGCTAAGCATTGTCGGCCCCAATGGTTCCGGCAAATCGACGGTGCTGCGGCTGTTGAGTCGGGTTCTGATTCCCCAAGCTGGGCGCGTGTACTTGGGCGGTCGGGATCTGCACGCTCAACTCACTCCAAAGCAGGTGGCCCGGCAGTTGGCTCTTTTGCCGCAGCAGCAGCGGATCCCGGCAGGGCTGACGGTGCGGCAATTGGTGAGTCTGGGGCGTTCTCCCCACCAGCCCTGGTGGGCGTGGCAGTTGATGCGGGCCGATTGGCAGCGGGTGGAGTGGGCTCTGGAGCAGACGGGACTGGGATCCCTGGCGCTGCGGCGGGTGGAAACCCTCTCGGGGGGAGAGCGGCAACGGGCTTTTCTGGCGCTGGCTTTGGCGCAGGAGCCGCAGGTGCTGCTGTTGGATGAGCCCACCACCTTTTTGGATCTGCGCCACCAACTGGAGCTGCTGGAGCTGTTGCAACGGCTGAAGCAGGAGCAGGGGCTGACGGTAGTTACGGTGCTGCACGACCTGAACTTGGCCATTCGCTACAGCGAGCAGATTGCCCTGCTGGGATCCGGCCAGATGCAGGCCCTGGGAGCTCCCTCAGCGGTGTTGACCCCCAGCCGGGTGCGGCAGGTGTTTGGCCTGGAGGTGGAGTGGATCTCGACTCCGGTAGGGCCACAGCTTTGCCCCCTGCGCAGCACAGCCCCGTCAGCAGCAAGGCTCCTCTCCCTGCCGGTGTCAGGGGGCTGAGGGAGGGTTTGTCCGGTTTTGCAGTGAATTTTCCCTGTTGTGGATTTCGAGGAGCATGAGAGGTTATGCGCGTGAACGGTCGTTGGTGGCGGGTGGTGAGTTTGGGGTTGAGTTTGGGAGTGGGCTGGGGATCCCTGTCCCAGGCTCAGCCCAATGCCCGGATCCCTGATTCGACAACTCCGCCGCTGTTGGCCCAGGCCACTCCTGCGCCGACCACCTTGCAAGAGCAGATTAGGGAGCTGGAGGCGCAAATCGAAGCTGCCCGCCAGCGGGGGGATCAGGCAGAGGTGGAGCGGCTACAGGCCGAACTTCGGGCTCTCCAGCAGGAAGGCACGCCGATCTTTAACCTGCAACAGGTCACCGTAACCGGTACTCGCACCGAGCGCACCTTGGCCGACTCGCCCGCCAGCATTACCGTCATCGACCGGGAGCGGTTGCGGCGGGAGCTGGTTCAAAACATTCAGGATCTGGTGCGCTACGAGCCGGGGGTGAGCGTGCGGCGCAGCGTTCGCTACGGCCTGCAGGACTTCAACATCCGCGGCCTCGACGCCAACCGGGTGTTGATCCAGGTGGATGGGATCCGCCAGCCGGAGCAATTTTCCTTCGGCCCCTTCACCATTGGCCGGGATACCTTTGAGCTGGAGACCCTGAAAACTGTAGAAATTATCCGCGGCCCCGCCTCCACCCTCTACGGCAGCGACGCGCTGGGGGGTGTGGTGACCTATACCACCCTGGATCCAGCCGATCTGCTGGGGGAACGGGACAGCCATGTGGGCCTGTCCAGCCAGTACGACAGCAAAAACCAAGGGTACGTCAACACCCTTAGCTTGGCGGGTCGGCAGGATAACTTAGAGGCCCTGCTCATCTACACTCGCCGCGACGCCAGAGAGCCGGATATTAAAGCGGATCCCAGTTTCAAGGATCGGCAGACGGTGGAGGGAGACAATGTTCTGGCCAAGCTGGTCTATCGCTTCAGTCCCTTTGACAGCCTCACCCTGACGGCGGAATACTTCAACAACCGCACCACCACCACCTTTTCGCCCCGCAACCTGGATCCCAGCATCCGCTTTTTCAGGGAGACCATTGAGACCGAGCGCAGCCGCCTCAGCTTGGAATATCGCTACGCCAACCCCGATACCCCCGCTTTTGAGCTGGCCACCGTCCAGATCTACTACCAGCCGGCCCGCACCCAGGAGCCCAGCGTGGAAGAACGCACCCTCACGGTACAAGGTCGGCCCGTGCCTGTGCGTCGGGATACCTTCAACGAGCTGGTCAGCAACATTCTGGGAGCCAGCGTACAGGCCCAGAGCCGCTTCCAAACCGGGGATCTCTCCCACCGCTTGGTGTATGGAATGGAGATCTCCACCACCCGCAACGAACGTCCCCGCAACCGCTTCCAAACCAACCTGCTGACCGGGGCAGTCACCCAAAACATCCCCCCGGACACTTTTCCCACCAAAGATTTTCCCGACTCCGATACCGTGCGCTTTGGGCTGTATTTGCAAGATGAGATCGACTTTGGGGGCGGCAACTTTACCCTCATCCCCGGCATCCGCTACGACACCTACCGCCTCACCCCCAGCCCTGACGAAGCCTTCTTGAAAAGTGGGGCAGAAGCCGCCAGCCTGTTTGCCGATGCCATTTCTCCCAAGGTGGGCCTGGTGTGGAGGATTAATCCCAACCTCACCTTTACGGCCCAGTACAACACCGGTTTTCGGGCCCCTCAGTACAACGAAATCAACAGCGGCTTCACCAACCTGGTCAGCCCCTTCTTCCGCTACCGCACCCTTTCCAATCCCAACTTGCGACCGGAAACCAGCCAAGGCTTTGAAGTGGGGTTGCGGGGGATCTACCCCCAGGCCAGCTTTAGCTTGGCCGCCTACTACAACACCTACAACGACTTTATCGAGGCTTTCCGGGAGGTGGGATCCGAGCCTTCACCCCCCGGCCCGCCAGGGAGCCCGCCACCTCCACCGGTGACTCTCTTTCAGAGCCAGAACGTCAGTCGGGCCCGCATCTATGGTGTAGAAGCCACCGGGCAGTACTTCTTCAGCCCCGATTTGACCGGCTGGAGCCTCAATGGCAGCTTTGCCTGGGCGGTGGGGGATAACCTCACCGAAAACAAACCCCTCCTTTCCATTGAGCCACTGACGGCAGTACTGGGACTGCACTACGACGATCCCAGCCAGATCTGGGGAGCCAGGTTGGTGGCCACGCTGGTGGCGGATCCCCGCGACCCGCAACGGGAGGTAGTGCAACCGAACCCCAACGCTCCACCTCAAATTCCGTTTGTGCCCAAGGGCTACACCGTGGTGGATCTGCTGGGCTACTACAACCTGGACGACAACTGGCAATTGAATTTCGGGGTGTTCAATCTCTTTGATGAAAAGTATTTTCTCTACTCCGAAACCCGCTCTCTCTTTGTCGGCCCTGAAGTGGAACGGCGGGCCCAGCCGGGACGGCATGCTGCGCTCAGTTTTTCCACCCGGTTTTAGGGGCCAAGACCTGAGGCCGTGTTTACTCTGGATCCTGCTCTAACCGATGCTTGCCGAGCCACCTGCCCGCACCCCCAAGGGATCCCTCTCTCTTCTTCGGAAGTCCTGTCCCCAGCTTTTGTGGCGACTGCAGGGGTGGTATTGGCAGCAGGCGGGCATGGCCTGGGAGGCGGGGCTGGCTTGGTTGGCGTTGTGGCTTTGGGCTGGCGCAAGAGAGAGCGGCTGGCTGGAGTGTGCCGAGGAGCTGCTGCAAGAGGCTTGGGTGGCCGGCTATAGCTGGGCTGCCCTCTGGACAGCTTGCCAGGAGGGGGAAGATCCGCCGGGGACCGTCCTCCACCTGCGAGCCAGGGATCCCCGACCGCTGCGCCGGGAGGGGTTGATTTCCCTCCTCTTGCACCTGATGGCGCTGCTGGGGCTGGCTTGGTGGGGATCCCGGCCTTTATCAGACGCAGAACTCCGGATCCCAGTCACGCTTTTGCTGGAGGATCCCGAGCCACAGTTGCTCGAACCGGATTCAGAATCCATAGAATCTCTCCCACCAGAGCCAACAGCAGAGCCGCCCGGCCCGGCCCCGGAATCGCCCCCTGCAGACGATCTATCCCCACCGGAGCCTGTGCCCCAAGAGATCGAGATGCCAGCCATCCCGGAGGCTGAATCTTTGCTGGCCCTGCAAACTCCGACCCCTACGCCTCCACCGACCCCTACACCCATTCCCACGGCAAAGCCAGAACCCACCCCTACTCCTCCACTGACCCCATTACCGACAGCCACCCCGCAACCCACTCCTCCGCCACAACAGCCCACCCCAACTCCGGCGGTTACCCCCACCTTTAACTGTCTCTTATACACCTCT
>NZ_JANSHL010000007.1:0-129931 GCF_047461575.1 Synechococcus sp. W60.1
TGTACTTCATCAAAGCGCATTCCTCCCGGCACTGACCCTACGGGTACAGTGCGGGGCTCCTGCGATTTCTAGCTGAGCTGACCAAGCGGCAGAAGGGAAATCTCACTTAGTTGTTAGCAGGCTGGCTGGGGAATCCTACTGGCGCTACCGTGGTTTTGGGTTGTGTTCACAGCGGGTCAGCAGCGGGCCGGCACAGCTTACTCTACCCAAAAAGGTGCACGTGGGATCTTCACCAAGTGCTGGGGTAAGCTACCCTGTCTGTTGAACTTATTCCGGCAGTCTGTCTGGGTGAAAGATGCTGAGATATCGGCATTAGCGGCCCAAAAGGTTCGGTTCCCAGATTGCCTCTGGGTCTACTTCAAGCTGTTCTGCCTCAATCCCTATGGTTTCCTCTGACCTCAAGCGCTGGCTGGATAACTTCCTGATTGCCATTGTCTTTCTGGTGTTCGCCGGGTTTGTCTGGTTTGTCTTTTCCGTAACCGGGGCCTTTCTTGGGATCCCACTGGGGTACAAGCTTTGGATGCGGCTCTGGCTGCCTTTGTTTCAGCCAGCTTTGGGGATCCTGATAGCCGGGGCGGTGGTGAGCGGAGTGTGGGGTTGGCTGGAGAAACGCCGCTCCCAATAATCGTGATCATCACCAGAACTGAAGATCCGGTGGCGCAGGGGAGCCACAGACTGGCTCTATACTGGAAACGTATCTAAATGTTGAGCAACTGAGGCGGTCTGGCGTCGTGTTTGTTCTGTCCGGCTACGAGTATTTGCTGGTTTTCCTGATCCTCTGCTCTCTGCTGCCGGTTTTGGCTCTGGGGGCTTCTGCACTCTTGGCGCCAAAGCGGCGGGGATCCCTGCGGCGCAGCACTTACGAGTCGGGCATGGAGCCGTTTGGGCAAGCCTGGATCCAGTTCAACATTCGCTACTACATGTTCGCGCTGGTCTTCGTCATTTTCGATGTAGAGACTGTGTTCCTCTATCCCTGGGCAGTGGCGTTCCACCGCTTGGGGCTGTTGGCCTTTGTGGAGGCCCTGATTTTCATCGCCATCCTCGTGGTGGGTCTTGTGTACGCCTGGAGAAAAGGAGCGCTGGAATGGTCATGATGTCTGAGAAATCGCAGGTTCTGTTTCCGGGGGCTGCCCCCCAGGTGACTACCGACCTCTCCAACAACGTCGTTCTGACGACGGTGAACGACCTGTACAACTGGGCCAAGATGTCCAGCCTCTGGCCGCTGCTCTACGGCACTGCCTGTTGCTTCATCGAGTTTGCTGCCATGCTGGGATCCCGCTTTGACTTCGACCGGTTTGGCCTGTTGCCTCGTTCTTCGCCGCGCACGGCTGATTTGATCATCACGGCGGGCACGGTCACCATGAAGATGGCTCCGGCGTTGGTCAAGCTCTACCAGCAAATGGCTGAGCCGAAGTACGTGATTGCCATGGGGGCTTGCACCATCAGCGGTGGCATGTTCAGCTCCGATTCCTACACGGCAGTGCGGGGGGTGGACAAGCTGATCCCGGTGGATGTGTACATTCCTGGCTGCCCCCCTCGTCCAGAGGCGATCATGGATGCCATTGTCAAGCTGCGCAAGAAGATCGCTGCAGAAGACATGCGGGAGCGGGGCCGTCTGCAACAAACCCACCGCTACTACACGGTCAAGCATAACCTTAAGCCTGTGCCGGAGATCATCACCGGCAAGTATCTGGAGAGCGAGACCCGCCAAGCTCCTCCGCCGGAACTGGCTGCTGCCATCGGCCTGCCGGTGCCCCCGGCTTTGCAAACTGCCGACTTTAAGCAGGCGGAACAGCAGCTCAAAGCCTTGCGAGGAGGGATGTGAGATGGCAGAGGAAAATGCCCGAGAAAAGCAAGCGCCGCCAGCGGTAGGCGAGCAGTCGGAACCCTTGGTGACGTTGGAGCGGGGCCCGGTTTCCCAGTTTCTGGCCGACAACGGCTTCGAGCACCAGTATTTGGGGAGAGACGCAGCGGGGGTAGAGCTGTTGGAGGTGGAGCGGGACTTTCTTCTGCCCCTGTGTACCGCCCTCTATGCCTACGGCTTTAACTACCTGGAGTGCCAGTGCGGGTATGACCTGGGGGCAGGGCAGCCACTGGTCAGCCTTTACCACCTGATCAAGCTGTCAGACGGGGCGGATCGCCCTCAGGAGGTGCGGCTCCAGGTAAAGTTGCCTCGCCACGATCCACGGCTGCCTTCCGTATACTGGATTTGGAAGTCGGCGGATTGGCAGGAACGGGAAACCTACGACATGTACGGCATTGTTTTCGAGGGACACCCGAACCTGAAGCGGATTTTAATGCCGGAAGACTGGATAGGTTGGCCCCTGCGCAAGGACTACATCACGCCTGACTTCTATGAGCTGCAGGATGCCTACTGATTGAGGATCCCTGACTCGGTGAGCAGCGTTGAATAGGATGGGTTGAGATGTGGCCTTTTTTGCTCTTGGCAATCTACGCAGGAGGAGTTTGGTACTCGGCCCGCAAGGCGGATCGCATCTATTCGGGCTCCGGGAAGTGGGTGGTATCGGCCCTCTGGCCTGTGTTGTTGGTCTCGAACCGTCAGTTTCGCCAAAATTGGCGTCGTCCCCTGAACAAGTAAGTTTGAGTTGAGTAAATCTGGATCCCTGGAATCCTCACCTGTGATCGCTCCTGAGCAACACCTACGCGACCTGAGTCTTTCTCTATCGACACCTCAGGCCACGCAGAAGTTGCGGGAGTTGATTGTCAGCCGCATTCGCGCTCAGGGACCGGTGACCTTTGCCCAGTTTATGGAGTGGGCTCTCTACGAGCCAGGGTTGGGCTATTACGAGCAGGGATCCCCGATTGGCCCCGACTACCTCACCTCTCCCCACCTGGCGGCGGACTTTGCCCAACTGTTGGCGGAGCAAATCCACCAGTTCTGGCACATTTTGGGATCCCCCCCTGACTTCAAGGTGATCGAGATGGGGGCGGGCAGCGGTCGCCTGGCCCAGGATTGGCTGACCTACGTGCGCTCTGCAAGGCCTGCGGCCCGCTTACGCGAACAGCCCTCTTTTTGGCAGGCGCTGGACTATGGGATCCTGGAGCGTTCTGCCCACCTGCGGCGGCTCCAACAGGAGCGATTGGCTCCTTTTGAGGAGAAGGTGCGCTGGTTGGATTGGGACGGGATCCCGGATAACTCAGTTACAGGCTGCTTTTTCTCCAATGAGCTGGTGGATGCTTTTCCGGTGCATCGGGTGCAGGTACAGGATGGGGCTTTGCGGGAAATCTATGTCGATTGCGGCGAGGCTGCAGAAGCCAACTTCCGGGAAGTGCTGGGGGATCTGTCCACTCCTGAGCTGAGGGAGTATTTTGCCCGCTTGGGGATCCCTGTAGAAACCTATCCGTCGGGCTACCAAACCGAGGTGAACCTAAAAGCCTTGGAGTGGCTGCAGCTCCTGGCCCGCAAGCTCCGGCGAGGCTACGTGCTCACCATCGATTATGGCCACACCGCCCAGCGCTACTACAGCCCCCACCGCGCCCAAGGTACGCTCCTGGCCTATCGACAGCACGGCAGCTACACGGATCCCTATGTTCGGGTGGGATCCCAGGATCTCACCGCTCATGTGGACTTTACCACCCTAGAGCAGGTGGGAGAATCTCTGGGGCTAAAATGTCTGGGGTTCACCCGGCAAAGCAGCTTTTTGGTCAACCTGGGATTGACCGAGCGGCTGGCTGCCCTCAGCCAAATGGGGAGCTCGGTTGGCGGCGAAGCTGTGGATGTGGGCCAAGTTTTGCGGCGGCGATCCGCTCTTCATGCGCTGCTGGATCCCATGGGGTTGGGGGGCTTTGGAGTATTGGTGCAGGCTAAGGGCCTGACCCCCTCAGAATATGCTCACCCTCTGCGGGGCTTTGGCGAGCCAGAGCTGTGAACCGTTTCGGTGCTATTGGGATGGGATGTCTGCCCCTACCGGCTACCGTTGCCTTCCATCGATGCCAGTTCTGCCATTGCTCTGGCGCTATCTTCCAGGTTGTCGATTCGCTCCTCGAGGGTTGCAAAGACTTCGTCATATTTGTCGGCCCATGCGACGCCGGCGGCAGTTTTGGTCATGCGGGCCAAGTTGAGAGATACGTCTGGAGATCCTTTTTTGGGAACGGATGGCCGTTCCGCGAAGTTGCCAGCAGCTGTTGAGGGATCAGCCTGGGTTAAGCGGGCAATATCTTGCTTGAGGAGATTCTGTTTTGATTGGAGTTGTTCTACCTTGGCTATGCCCTCCTTAAGGGACTGAATGAGTTTCTGTTTCTTGGCTTGTAAATCTCCAATCGAGGCTTTCAGACTTTGCTCTTCTGCGCGTAACTGAGGAAGTCGTTCTTCTTGAGATTGGATCTGGATCTCTGTTTCAAAATGAAGCTGAGGAGTTTGAGCTTGCGAACGAGCCTCATCATAAGGTTGGGCAGCAGCCACCCCCTTCTGCTGGACTTTTGCCCAATCTTCAAGGGCAGCACGCAGACTGGCCAACTCGTTTTGCAATTGCTGTAGGTCTGAAGGAGTGATTTCGTTTTGCTTCTGTCGATTTTCGAGGTGCTGCAGAAGCTGGATTTTGACTTTGGCCTCGCTCCCAGATAGAGCAGAAGCCACATAGCCCGTCATCCCCGTAGCCAAACCTGCTGCTCCTGCCTGCCACAGGGATCCTCCCGCCCCAAGGCCGCCAATAGCCACCGTAACTCCGGCCAACGCGGGAAAGGCAGTTATCCAAAGCTGGCGGCAGGAGAAAGGCAACATCATCGACCCCAGGGTGGAAGAGGAGATTGTCTTGAAGATTGTTTTGACCATAGGTAATGTTTGGGTAGGTTTTCTCTCACTCACAACTCCTCTTTTTTTAAGGAGAAAGGGGAGCTAGAACCAACACAAAGAACAAAGAACGCCTTAGAGACAATTTTACTGCACTATTTCACTGCACTTCATCACTGCACTTCAAGATGACTCTGGTGTACTGCTGAGGTTACAGTTCTTTACGCCATCCCTCCAGTATGGCCACAACTACAAGTCAATCGCCACTCTAAACCTGCAAGAGCCACTTCAGCTAGAAATCGCAGGAGCCCCGCACTGTACCCGTAGGGTCGGTGTCGGGAGGAATGCTATAATAATACTGCGGGCACCAGAAACGGTTGTTTAAGGCACTGGTAACGGTCGATTGGGGGTGCTGTAAACCACCCCAGAGGCTCGTGGTTGGCTTGCTAACTGCAGGGCTACTAAAAGCCCGCTCCGTACCGCCTAGCGGTTGGTGTCGGGTAGTTTACGCTCATCCTGACCGGCTTTCTTGGCAGCGACGCCCAAGGACATCTGCTTTGACATGCTCGATAGGACCCCGTCCCGCTGCCGCAGTGGATCCCAGGGCTTGGAGCCTTGAGGAGAAAGTGGGGCAACTGTTTCTGGTTTATTTTGAGGGAGCTGAGTTTTCCTCCGCTCTCGAGGAGATGATCCGGGACTACCACGTGGGCGGGCTGATCTTCTATTCGATTGCCGGCAACATTCAAACGTTGCCTCAGGTGGCCCAGCTCATTGCCGCGGCTCAGGCACAAGCCCTTGTCCCCCTGTGGATAGCCATTGATCAAGAGGGGGGGCCGGTGGTGCGCCTTACCGAGGGGGTGACGGTGTTCCCCAGCGCCATGGCAGTGGCAGCAGCGGGATCCCTGACCAAGGCGGAAGCCATGACCCGTGCGGTGGGAACGGAGCTAAGAAGTTTGGGGTTTAACCTCAACTTCGCCCCTGTTGTGGACGTGAACAGCAACCCCCACAACCCCATCATCGGCATCCGAGCCTTTGGGTCAGACCCGAAACAGGTGACAGATTACGGCCTCGCCCTGTGGCGCGGCTATCGGCAAGCCGGGATCCTCTGCACGCCCAAACATTTTCCCGGTCATGGGGACACCGATATCGATTCCCACCTGGGGTTGCCGCGGGTGGATCGTCCCCTGGAGGCGCTACAAACCACGGAATTGCGCCCGTTTCAGGCTTTGATCCAGGCAGGGGCAGAGGCGGTGATGACGGCGCATGTAGTGATGCCGGCTCTGGGATCCGTGCGACCGGCAACGCTGGCCCCTGAGGTGGTGTCGGGCTGGCTGCGGCAGAGGCTGGGTTTCCAGGGTCTCGTCCTGACAGATTCCCTGACCATGGGGGCCATTGCCCGCACCTACGGCATTCCCGAAGCGGCAGAACTGGCCTTTAGGGCAGGGGCCGATGTGCTGCTGTTTGGGGCAGATCCCGGCTTTACCCCGGCCATCCAAAAAGAAGCTTATGCCCATCTGCTGCGGGAGTTTCGCGCCGGGCGCTTGTCGGTTGAACAGTTGGATCAGTCGGTGGAGCGGATTTTGGCCTTGAAGCGGCGCTACAGGCTGGGATCCCCCTGCCCCCCTTTCCCCCCTTCCACCCTGGAAAGCCACCAGGCGCTGGCCCGCCAAATCGCCCAAGACAGCATCACCCTAGTACGGGGATCCCTGCCTCCCTTGGCCCCTGACCCGCTGCTTATCACCCCTGTACCTTTGTTGGGGGAGCTGCTGCAAAAAGCCTGTCCCGCTGCCCAAGTGTTCTCCATCCCTCTGGATCCCACCCCCGAACAGCAGCGGATTGCCCAAGAAGGGGCTCAAAGGGCTGCGCAGGTGCTGGTGGGATCCCTGGAGACGTGGCGGCATCCGGCGCAGAGGTTGCTGCTGGGATCCCTTCCGCCGGAAAAGGTGATTGGGTTGGCCTTGGGATCCCCCTACGACGCCTTTGCCCTGCCCCAGATCCCGGTCTATTTGGCCTGCTACGGCACTACCCCCGTCTCTCTACAGGCGTTGCTGCAGGTGTTGTTGGGACAGATCCGGGCCCAGGGTCGCTTGCCGGTTGGATCCCACTTGGAGGGATCCTGGTCGCGTTAGCGGAGCTGATACATTTACGCTGAACACTGCTGAACATCACTGTTCAACTATGCAGCGATAGCATTCTGTTTGTTTCCAAACAGAATGGCGGTATCCCGCAAAGCTTTGAGTAGAATACCCAAAGCGCAGTTTCCGTGTCGTCTTACTACCAATTTTCTGCTTTGCTTTGGCTACCATGTTGGCAGACTCGAAAGTAAACAGAAAGATCAACTGGTAGTAATCCGTACTGAGCATGTTATACATTATTTTCAGTATAGTTGAGCTTATTATTGACTAGAGTCATGCTCCATAGCAGATCCCCTAGCTGCTGAGGTTGCTGAAATTGCACCGCGTCAGGGTCGGCACCGTTCGCCTCACCAAGCCCGTCAGCACGTTGCCGGGGCCGATTTCCCACACCTCTTGGATGCCGTCGGCGGCCATCTGCAACACGGTTTCTCGCCAGCGGACAGGGGCAGTCATCTGGGCCAGCAGCGCCTGCTTAAGGGCTTGCGGATCCCGGCTGGCGGTGGCAGTGCAGTTGCTGTAGACGGGCACTCGCGGCGGCTGAAAGTCAACAGCGCGCAAGGTGTGGGCAAACTCCTCGGCAGCAGCCTGCATAAAGGGCGAGTGAAAGGCGCCACTTACCTTGAGGGGAACGGTGCGCTTGGCCTGCAACTGCTCACAGACGGCTTGCACCCCCTCCACTGAGCCGCTGATCACCACCTGATCCGGGCTGTTGTCGTTGGCAAGGGTGACATCGGGGATCATCTGGCACAGGTGCTCCAGCTTGTCGCGGTCAAACCCCATCACTGCCGCCATGCTGCCCGGGGGATCCCCTGCAGCTTCCATCAGTTGGCCCCGCAGCGCCACCAGCCGTAGGCCGGTTTCGAAATCAAACACGCCGGCAGCGTAGAGGGCGCTGTATTCGCCCAGACTGTGGCCAGCAGTGCAGGCAGGAGCCTGTCCCTGGGCGTAGAGATAGTCCGTCAACAGGGCCGATACGGTGAACAAAGCCGGTTGTGTGTAGCCGGTCTGGTGGATCTGGTCTTCCGACAGAGCTAAGGGATCCCATCCCAGCATCTGGCGGGCCAAAGCCAACTTCTGGGCTGCTCCCTGCCAGTTCCGCAAGTCCCTTCCCATGCCTACCGCTTGGGATCCCTGGCCGGGATAGATCCAGGCAACAGTCATCAATTCATTTCCCCCAACGAAACACAATCGCCCCCCAGGTAAGGCCGGCGCCAAAGCCTGCCATTACCCCCAGATCGCCGGCGCCAAAGCGTCCTTGCTCGATCCAAGTGGCCAAGGCAATCGGCACCGAAGCGCCCGAGGTGTTGCCGTAATGCTCTAAGACGCTGGCCACCCGCTGCGGATCCAGCTGCAGGCGCTTGGCTACCGCATCGAGAATGCGCTGGTTGGCCTGATGAATAAAATATCCCTGTACTGCTTCCGCCGGGATCCCGGCCCGGAAGAGAGCCTTCTCGATAACCTCCGGCACCGCCTGGACGGCAAACTTGTACACCTCGCGGCCATTCATGGCGATGGGGCAGCAGCGATACTGCCCCACCTGCAGGGATCCCACCAGGGGCTTGGCCTCTGTAGCCATGGACAAGCTGAGCAGCTGGCTGCCACTGCCATCGCTGCGCAGCTCAATGCTGAGGATCCCGCCGGTTTCCCCCGCCTCCAGAACCACCGCCCCGGCCCCATCTCCAAACAAGACACAGGTGGTGCGATCTGCCCAGTCCACCGTACGGGAGAGCACATCCGCCGCCACCACCAAGGCCCGCCGGTACAGCCCGGTTTGCAAAAACTGCGCTGCCGTGGCCACTGCAAAGACAAAGCCCGTGCAGGCTGCCGTCAGATCAAAAGCCACCGCCCGCGTTGCTCCCAGAGCTGCCTGCACCTGAGGAGCCGAGCCAAACCGATCGACACCGGTGGAAGTGGCCAGCAGGATCAAATCCAGGTCTTGAGGCAAGATCCCGGCCTGAGCCAAAGCGGCCTTGGCTGCCTGGACCGCCAAATCCACCAAGCTCAGCTCAGGGGGCAGAATGCGCCGCTGACGAATGCCGGTGCGGGGCCAGATCCATTCGTCGGAAGTTTCGACGATCTGGCCGAGATCGTCGTTGCTCAGGCAGGGATCCGGCAGGGCAGCCCCTGCCCCCACCAGCCGCACGGTCGGGAGGCCATTGCTGGGCATGGACACTACCCTTCCACGCAATCCAAGGGCCGCAGAGGCAGCACCTCTGATCGCGACAGCGGGACGGAGTCAGAGGCGGACTGTTCGCGACAGCGGGACGGAGTCCTTAAAGGCCGTTCAGAGCTGGGATTAGACTCGCGAGGGTCAACCATTTCCGCCTGCAGCCGCTGTAGGATTTTCTGTTCTGCCGCCTCTTTGGCCAGGCGAATGGCGTGGTAGACCATCGGCGCCTTGGAGCTGCCGTGGGTAATCACGCAGATGCCGTTGACGCCGAGCAGCAAAGCACCGCCATACTCCACGTAGTCCATGCGCCGCTTTACCTGCTTGAGGTTGGGCCGGAGCAGCCAGCAGCCCAACTTGCCGCGCCAGCCGCGGGGCAGCTCCTCCCGCAGCACCTGGGTGATCACCTGGCCAACACTTTCGGCAAACTTGAGGAGGGCATTGCCCACAAAGCCGTCACACACCACCACATCAAACTCCCCGGTCAGCACATCCCGCCCCTCGGCATTGCCGGCGAAATGGATCCCTGGCAACTGGGCCAGACGCTGGTGGGTGGCCAGAGCCAAATCATTGCCCTTGTTGGGCTCCTCGCCGATGTTGAGCAGGCCCACCCGCGGCTTCTCGATCCCCAGCACGCACTGGCAGTAGAGGGATCCCATGCGGGCAAACTGCTCCAAAAAGCGGGGCCGGCAATCCACATTGGCCCCCACATCCAGCAGCAGCACCGGCTTGCCTTTCAAAGTGGGCAAAAGAGCGCCAATGGCCGGGCGATCGATCCCTGCCAGCCGGCCCAAATTCAGGTAGGCCGCAGCCATCGCTGCTCCGGTATTCCCGGCGGCCACCACGGCATCCGCTTGGTTGGAGCGCACCTGTTGCATCGAGATGTTGATGGAGGCTTTGGGCTTTTTGCGCACCATCAGCGGCTCTTCCGCCATGCCCACATCCTCTTCGGCAGGCACGATGGTGATCCCAGCAGGCAAGGGCTGAGGCAAAAAGGGCTTGAGGGACTCTGGACGACCGACCAGCGCAATCCCGACCCGGAGATGCCGATGGGCCAGCAAGGCGCCCTTGATGATCTCTTCGGGAGCGTAGTCGCCCCCCATCGCATCAACCGCAATTCGCACAAGCTGACCTCACACTGGAATATCCTCGGCAACTGCAAGTCAAGCGTCAGGGAAAGCGCAGCGACCTCTGCAGTCCCCCTGCCGGAAAATTGGGAGCCTTAATGGCTGCAGGATGCTACCGAATTGTACCAAAAAACTGGATCTAAAGCCCCGCCCTACCGCTACGCAGTTCCTCGTAAGTGCTGTCGTAGAACCAGAAACCAGAATCCTTGCCCTCTAGAGCGGGGGGTATGTCAACAGATTTGTTTTCCTCAATCAAGGCCGTAGGTTCCGCACCGAGCCCGAAGGGATCCGTTTGCGCTGCTTCTTCCCCACCCTGCATAGGAAACGTGGACTTCCTCACGCCTGCGTGAGGGCAGCCAAGAGAGAGCGTACCTGTTGGACGTGGGCGTGTGCAGTGGAGTTTCTGGCCTGGTGTTGGCCCAGCTCCGTCTCCAACTGCGCCAATTCTCCTGCCAACGCTGCCCATCGATCCCGCTCTGGGTAGAGGGTGGCCTGCAGGTGATTGAGGCGACCCCAGGTTTCTGCCATGGCCTGGGCGCGCGCCCGCAGGGATCCCTCCTCTTGCTCCAGGTGTTGCCACTGCTGCTCCAATTCCTGCCGTTGGCGGGCGAGCTGCTCCTGCTGAGAAGGCAAGGACGATTCCAGTTGTTGAATGAGGGTTTGCAGACGACCTTTTTCTTGGAGAAGATCCTGCTTCTGGCTGCCGATCTGTTCCAGGAGCGGCCCAATATCGACCTGAACCGGGGCAGCAGCTTGATTTTGCAGCTGTCTAAGGCGGGCTTCCTGGCGGGTCAACTCTTCATACTCTCGCTGCAGGTTTTTTTCCTGAGGCAGCAGGGCTTCTTCCAAAGCACTGCAGGCAGACTGGGCATAGTCGATATCCATCTCGATGTCAAACCGCTCCTCTGGAGAGGCGCTGGCCAGCCGCTCTTGCAGCTCCCGCAGGGTTTGCCGGTTTTGCTCCAGTTCGGCCCGCTGCTGGCTGACCTGGGCCGCCCGCTGCTCGTAATCTCGGCGCAGTTGGCTGACCAAAGCCGCCAGCTCCTCGACCGAGATCGCCGGCTCCCCAGCCCTGCCGTTGCTGCTGCCATCGACGATAAAGTCATATTCCTGCACCAGACGAGAGGCTTTCTGGTATAGGCTCTCTTGAGATTGCAGCTGCTGGAGAATCCTCTGCAGGTGCTCTTGATGGGCTCGCAGGGATCCCTGTCGAGTTTGCCACTCTGCTTGGCTTTGCTCCAGGGATTGTCGGGATGCCCACCAAGCGGTGTGGCGTTCTTGCCAAGCGCGGTAGTCTCGATCCAGCTCGTCTTGCCGGGCCTGGGCCTGCTGACGTTCTGCTTCCAGTTGGGCAATCTGTTGATTCAAGTGCTCCTGCTGCTGCTGAATGTGGCTTTTCAAGCTTTGCAGAAGCGCCAAGGGATCTCCAGCCGGATGCAGACTCTCCTGGAGCTGTTGCATCAAAGCCTGTAGCTGCGCTGCTTCTGCCTCCCCCAAGCGGCTGGAGCGAGCTTCTTGCAACTGGGCTTCCAACTCTTGCCGCTGCCGATTCAGAGCTTCCCGCTGCTCTCCGATCAGGCGCTGTTGTTCAGCTAAGTAAGCTTGCTGGGCTGCCAGTTCCTCTTTGAGGCTGTCCAGAAGTTTGCGATCTTCCTCCACACTCTTGTATTGCTCATACAGCCGCTGCACCTCTTCTTCCTGGGCTGCTAGCTCCATCTCGCGGCGGGTAAGCTCATGCGCCTGAAAGGTGAGGGACTGTTTCCAAACCTCGATCTCCTCTTCCTGGCTGCGGGCTCTGAGCTGAAGTTGGCTGAAGTTTTGCAGATAGGTCACCAGTTGGCGAGCGGCTTCGCTGATGCGGGCGACCTGACGGTTGCCGGAGATTTCCGCCAGCACCAATGACCCATCCTTGAAGCGCCCAGCCTCCTGGGCGATGCGGCCTTCCAAGGTAATGGATTCTTCGTTCACGGCCACCCAGGTATTGTCCTGCTGCTGCTTGGCCAGCAATTGCAGAGACGACTTGGCAAACCCAATCGGCTTGGACAGCTCTGCTAGGTACAGCACGCCTGAACTCCTCTAAAACAGCATGGACAGCACCAGCCTTGACCCCACCGAGCCACTGCCCCTGGCCGAGGAAAAATGGACGGCCGCCAGAACATGGCTCGCCGAGGCGCATAAAGACTACACCACCTTTCTAGACTCAACCATAGGGTAAAAAAAACGCCTTCGCCAGATGAGTTTTGGGGATGTCCGGGGTAGCTATTCAAACCGGTGGCGGAGCACTAAAGTAGTCTAGGGTGTGGTGTAGAGTTGTGTTCGGGGGTTGTATGGAGCTGCAAGGTGAGCCGCTTTCTGTTCGTCGGCGTTCTCCTGCCCCGCCGGTGGTCGTAGCCTCTCAGGTGTACCAGACAACAGCGCCGGAAGCCAAACCGCGCCACATTTTGGAAGCGATCGTCTGGCATAAAGAGCAGGAGGTGGAGCGGCAACGGGAGCAGCTTCCCCTCAAGGAATTGCAACGGCAACTGGATCAGGCTCCGCCGGTGCGGGATTTTGTGGCGGCTCTTACCCAGTCGCCTCACCCTATCTCTGTGATTGCCGAGGTCAAAAAAGCCTCTCCCAGCCGCGGCGTTCTGCGGGATCCCTTTGACCCGGTAGCCATTGCCCAGAGCTATGAAGCCGGTGGGGCCAGTTGTCTCTCGGTGCTCACAGATGAGCGGTTCTTTCAGGGCAGCGGCGAGTATCTGCGCCGGATCCGTCAGGCAGTAGGGATCCCCATCCTCTGCAAGGAGTTCATCCTCTACCCCTACCAAATCCTCTGGGCCCGCAGCCTGGGGGCAGATGCGGTGCTGCTGATTGCCGCCATTCTCTCGGATGCGGACTTGGGCTATTTTCTCAAGCTGGTTCGGCAATTGGGCATGGCAGCTCTGCTGGAGGTGCACACTTCCCAAGAGTTGCAGCGGGTGCTGCGTTTGCCCCAACTGCAAGACTCCAGGGGGCAGGTGCTCATTGGCATCAACAATCGCGATCTGAGAACCTTTACGGTGGACTTGAACACAACGCGCGACCTGTTGGCCGCCCACTCGGAGCTCCTTGGCGATCTGCCTGTGGTCAGCGAGTCCGGCATCCATACCCCCGCCGATCTGCAGCAGTTGCGGGCCTGGGGGGTGCGCTCTGTGCTCGTGGGGGAAGCTCTGGTGAGACAGCCGGATCCCGGCCAAGCTGTGCGCCACCTGTTGTCATCTCAGTGAATGAAAACCATTTATCAATGGATCTCTGCGAGAACAATTGATCTCTAAGGATTGCTTGGATCGATGAAACGTATTCCTGTGCCGGCTCATATCCACTACGAATTTCTGCTGCGGGTGTTGGAGCGGCAAACCTTTCCGGCAGTAGAGGAACAGGATTTTGGCAACCGAGGCCGCACGCAAGAGCTGATCAACTCCCTGCGCAAAGCCCTCACCCAACAGGTGCAACTGGAGGAAGAGTGGCGACAGCGGGGCTATCAGGTGGACTACCGCTGGAATATGGACGAGCCTCAGCCTCCCTCTTGACCTTCCAGTCCACTGTAAGGTTTAGCATCCTTTCAGTGGCATTGGGGGGGTTTTCCAAGATGCAGGTTGTTTTGACGGTGCCCAAGCTGGCCTGTGGGGCCTGTATAGACACCATTGCGCAAGCGGTGCGGCAACTGGATCCCCAGGCGCAGGTGGAAGGGGATCCCAAAACCAAACAGGTGCGGATTACTTCTGGGCGGCCTGTGGGCGATTTGCGGCAGGCCCTCACCCAGGTGGGATATCCCCCGGCCTAGTCAATTTTGGGCCGGGAACGGTCGGGCGTCTGTTTTGAATTTCTGTACAGATGGCTGCCTTCGCCCTGCCCAGGGTGGAGAGTAGCTGTCGTTTCATCAACAAGGTGTTGCCATGTCTGCCCATAAAGGGTCATCGGGTGCACTATCGGCCTCTGCGCCTTCTCCTGAGGGCACTTGGCAGTTGGCCCTGCAAGGGATGAGCTGTGCCTCCTGCGCCCGCAGCATCGAACAGGCCCTCACTCAGGTGCAGGGAGTATCCTCCGGATCCGTGAATTTTGCCAGCGAGCAGGCCACCGTCAAAGGGGATCCCCGGCTGGTGGATCCGCAGGCGTTGATTCGGGCGGTGGAGCGGGTGGGGTATCGGGCGCGCCTCATCCAAGAGGATTGGCAACTGGACGATCCGACAGACCCAGAGCGGATCGCCCAACGGGCCGCAGAACGGGAATTGAAGCTGAAGGTGGCGATGGGGGTGGGCATCAGCACGGTGCTGGTGATCGGATCCCTGCCGATGATGCTGGGGATGGACATCCCGGGCTTTCCCATGTGGCTGCACAATCCTGGGTTGCAGTTGCTGCTGACGGCTCCGGTGCAGTTTTGGGTGGGCAAGCATTTTTATCGAGGCGCTTGGGCCGCTTGGCAACGGCGTTCAGCGGATATGAACACGCTGGTGGCCTTGGGGACGAGCGCGGCTTTTTTCTATTCTGTTTTCCCAACGGTTTTCCCCGACTATTTTCACCGGCAAGGACTGCACCCGGATGTCTATTATGAGGTGTCGGCGGTGGTCACCACCCTGATTCTGGTGGGCAAGTGGATGGAGCAACGGGCTAAGGGGCAAACCTCCGAAGCCATTCGCAAGCTGATCGGGCTGCAACCGAAAACGGCAAGGGTAATTCGCCATGGGGTGGAGCAGGATGTCCCCATTCGGGAGGTGCAGGTGGGGGATTGGATCCGGGTGCGCCCCGGCGAGAAGGTGCCGGTGGATGGGGTAATCCTAGAGGGATCCTCCACCCTCGACGAGTCGATGGTGACCGGCGAGAGCCTGCCTGTACTCAAGTCGGCGGGGGATGAGGTGATTGGGGCAACGCTGAATCGGACGGGCAGCTTTGTGATGGAAGCGCGGCGGGTGGGCAAAGACACAGTTCTGGCCCAGATCGTGCGCTTGGTGCAGGAAGCTCAGGGATCCAAAGCCCCAATTCAACAGTTGGCGGATCGGGTGACTGCCTGGTTTGTGCCGGCAGTGATCGGGGTGGCAGTTCTAACTTTTGTGCTCTGGTGGGTGCTGGCCGATAACCCGACACTGGCCTTGGTGAACACGATTGGGGTGCTGATCATCGCCTGCCCTTGTGCGCTGGGGTTGGCAACCCCCACCTCGATCCTGGTGGCCACGGGACGAGGGGCAGAATTGGGGATCCTGGTGAAAAGTGCCGACAGCCTGGAATTGGCCCACCACTTGCGCACGGTGGTCTTGGACAAAACTGGCACCCTGACTGAAGGTCGTCCCACTGTCACCGATATTTGGGCTAATGGCTCCTCTCCCCTGGCGGTGTTGCGCCTGGCAGCGGCGGTGGAGCGGCACTCGGAACATCCTTTGGCCCAGGCGGTGGTGCAGAAAGCCGAAGCCGAAAAAATTGCCATCCCTCCTGCCCAGCATTTTCAGGCAAGGATAGGCAGTGGGGCAGAAGCCTGGGTGGAAGACCAGTGGATCCGCATCGGTCGGCTGAGCTGGCTACAGGAGATGGGGATCCCCTGGGATCCCTCTTGGTCAGAGAGGGTTCAGAATTGGGAAAGCCAGGGCAAAACGGTGATCGGCGTAGCCCAATCCCAGAGCCTGGTGGGGCTGTTGGCCATTGCCGATCCGCTCAAACCCACCTCTCCTGAGGCAGTGCAACAGCTGCAACAGATGGGTCTAGAGGTGATCCTGCTGACCGGGGATAACCCCACCACGGCCCAAGCGATTGCCCGGCAGGCAGGCATTCAGCGGGTAATTGCCCAAGTCCGCCCCGATCAGAAGGCCGCTTACATTCGCAGCTTCAGACAACCTCGACACCGGGTGGCGATGGTGGGAGATGGCATTAACGATGCTCCGGCTCTGGCAGAAGCCGATGTGGGGATCGCCATTGGTACAGGTACGGATGTGGCGATGGCCGCCAGCGATATTACCCTCATGTCGGGGGATCTGCGGGGAGTCGCCACAGCCATTCAACTCAGCCGGGCCACCCTCAACAACATCCGCCAGAACCTCTTCTTCGCCTTTATCTACAATACGCTGGGGATCCCGATTGCCGCTGGGGCGCTCTATCCCTTTACAGGCTGGTTGCTCAACCCTATGCTGGCGGGGGCAGCCATGGCCCTGAGTTCCGTTTCGGTGGTCGCCAATGCCCTGCGACTGCGACACTTTCAGCCCCCCAGACCAGCGGGCCGGCGTTAGGCCCTCGCCCAGGGGCAAGGGGGATTAGCGCGGCAACAGTTTTGCTGCCCTTTGAGCATGAGTCTGCCGTACCGCTCATGCCTCAGGGCTATCTTCTGGCAGACAAGGACATCCCCCCAGGGGGCTTGGTGAACGACAAGCGGCAAGCTAACCTAAAAGGCTCAGGCAGACTGGGGAAAGCGCGGTGCAAGTCCGCCACTGTGACGCAACTGTGATGGGATCCCTCCCTCAGCCAGAACACCCACCTGCCGTTGTCCTGTACCCCTTGCGATTCACAAGGAACGGAGTTTTTTGTGTTGAATACCCTCAGTGTTTCCCCTCCGCTTGCGGTTGGGCAGTCTCCTGTTGTCCCCCTGCCCCTGTTGCTCATCGGCCACGGATCCCGCGACCCCCAAGGGCAGCAAGCCTTTCTGGAGCTAGCCCAGGCTTACCAAGCTCTCACCCCCCATCGACCGGTGATCCCCTGCTTTCTGGAGCTGACCCAGCCAACCATTGCCCAGGGGGTAGAGCAGTGCTTGGCCCAAGGGTGGCAGGAGATCGTGGCCCTGCCGCTGTTGCTGTTTGGGGCCCGCCACAACAAGTTCGATGTGACGATGGAACTGGATCGCCTGCAGGCCCTCTATCCCCAGTTGCGCATTCGTTACGGTGGGCCGCTGGGGATCCGCATCGAGATCCTGCAACTGCTGCGAGACCGATTGGCTGCTCTGATAGCTGCCCAACCGCGGCGGATCCCAGAGGCAGAAACCGTGCTCCTATTTGTGGGTCGCGGCTCCAGCGATCCTGAGGCCAATGCCGAAGCCTGTAAACTGGCTCGGCTGCTTTGGGAAGGATCCGGGTTTGCCGCTGTGGAGACCTGCTTTATCGGCATTACCCATCCCCGCCTGCCCGTGGGATTGGAGCGGGCCTCGTCCTGGCAGCCGCGTCGGGTGATCGTGCTGCCCTACTTTCTGTTTACGGGGGTGTTGGTGAAAAAAATCGAGGCGGCAGTGGAGAAACAACGACAACGACAGCCGGAAATCGACTGGCTGATGCTGCCGGAATTGGGCCTTGTGGATACGGTGCTGCACAGCCTGCAGCAACTGGAGCAGGAAGCCCTGCAGGGCCAAACCCAAATGAACTGCCACCTGTGCAAGTTTCGCCTGGCCGTGAGCGCAGAGGTCAGAGCTGGGCATACCCATCACCACCCTCACGAGCATCATCACCACCATCACGGGCACGGATCCCATCACCACCCTCATTCTCACCATCACCCTCAGCACGGCCATACCCACGCAGCGGCTGGGGATCCCTGGGCCCAATTAGAGGGCTACCACCAACGGGCATGGCAGGTGCCCTAAGAGGGAAACAGAGGCTGCTGGCGGGATAAACTGAGTGCAGACAGGCAATTTTTGAACCTGGTTTTCCCGCTCTAGCGGTTGTGATAACGAAAAGCCAATGACGATGTTTTCCCGCTCCTCTTGGGTCTCGGGTGCCGCTGCCGCGGGGAGCGGGATTTTCGTCTTCGCTCTGGTGGTGGGGCTGCTGGATCAGATCCTGCCCACCCTGCCCAAGGTTTCCCTCTCCCTGGCCGGGATCCCTGGGATCCTGGCTGCCGCTGGGGCCTCCTATGGGGCCTGGCGGGTGGTTCAGATGGGTCTGCAGTCGGGCTCCTGGACTGATTTTCGGGCCTCGCTGGTAGCGGCTCTGTCTCCCTTTGATCCCGCCGATTATGGCGGCAACCCTCGGCAACCCGAGGAGGATTCTCTCCCTTTGCAGTCGGTTGACGAGGATCCTCAAACCCAGATCCGCGATCGACAAATTCTTGATCAAGCTGAGCAGCAGACGGAAACTGAAACCGAAGTAAGCGAACACACTCAAGTAAGACTGCAGGGCGAGCAGCACCAGGATCAAGCTTCGCAGGCCAAGGCCCAACAGTTGCAGCCCCTACAAGAATTGTCATCACCTTCTTCCCCAAGCCCTGAGTCGGCAAAACCCACACCAGAGCCAGAGCTCAACCAAAAACTTCGCCAACTCCAGATGCAGGTCGCCACTCTGAAAATAGAACTGGAACTCCAAGAAATCCAACTGCAGCAGTTGGAGGTGAGGCGGACTCGGCTTCAGCAGCAGAAGCAGAAACTCAAGCACGTTCTGCGTCGCACGGCGTCCGAAAATCAAAGGCTGCGCTTCTTACAGGAGCAAAAAGCCCGGCAACTGGAGCAAACTCAGCAAGAGCTGCAAGCTTTGCGGGAGTCCTACCGCGCCTTGCAAGTTCTACAGGAAATAAGCTCCACCCTAACCCAAAACCCATCTCACGAAAGGGCGGAAACGGAGTCCTCTGGATCCTCCGACTAGCCGACCCGCTTTAGAACAAATACACTCCCCTCGCTGCCCCGACCCAGCCGCAAGTCTTCATCCAAATAGGTGATATCCAGCCAACCCGTTGGCTCGCGGCGGCGGATATCGATTTGAATAGCCGGGATTCGCTCTGGAGCCTGCTCGAGCAAATCGAGAAAACTCTCGATCTCGTAGCTCATCAAAGCTTGGGATCCGAGCACCAATCGCTCGAAAATCACCCTCACCCGACGCTCCGATTCGGGGTAAAAGCGTGCCGATACCGCCAAGATTCCCCGTGGCATCCAAGCCTCCAGCCAACCGGATCCCTGGATCTCCGCCACATTGAAGACCCGTCCAGCTTTGGCCCGAATACACTGGTAGATCGCCCCGGTGGTCAAAAAAGGCAACTGTGCCAGCCGCAGCAGAGCTGTGCTCGTGGTAAATAGGGTGAGCCAGTTCCCCTCCAACCCTTCAGGAGCCGATGTTGGCTTGGGGGTGGGGTTGAGCGCTTCTAGGACGGCAATTTGAGACAAAATCTGGGCTTTTTGGTCAGGGGAAACTTTCCGGCCCCGGTCGGTCGCCTCCAGCAGGTGCAGCAGAGCCGATTTTTGCTGAGCCAGGGCCATGAGCACACTCCAAGGCATCAACCCCATTTTAGAGAACGCCAGATCCGGCTGCCCTCAACCGTCTTCTTCTACGGGTTTCAGATTTAGATCTGCCACCTGCTCATACCCCAGCCCGGCCCGCACCACCAGCGGCTCGGATCCCGTCAAGTCAATTACCGTAGAGACCTTGGCCCGGCGGGGGGCATCGTCATCCAGCACCAGATCCACCTGTTTTTCCAACTGCCGCATCTCTTCAGCCGCAAAGATCCCACCCTCATCCCAGGGGTCGCTCTCCCACTCCCAGGCTTGCCCAGAACTTAAGTCCAGGGATCCGACGGGATCCCCCCCCAGCTTGGCAGAGGTGGAGACAATTGGATTGCCCAACTCTTCCAGCAAAGCCTGACAAATGGCCGAGTCGGGCACGCGGATGCCGGTGGTTTTCCGTTTGGGCTCCATCACCAACTTGGGCACCAGCTTGGTGGCCGGCAACAGAAACGTAAACGGGCCCGGGATCAGCCGCCGCATCAGCCGATAGGCCGAATCGGTGACCTGGGCATAGTGGGCAATGCGTGAGAGAGAAGGGCACAAAAAGGTAAGAGGCTTGTCGTTGGAGAGCTGCTTGATACGGCGTACCCGCTCCACTGCTTGTTTGTGGGTCACATCGCAGCCAATGGCATAGACTGTATCGGTGGGGTAAAGCATCACCGCCCCCTCCCGCAAAGCCGCCGCAATCCGCCGGATGGAACGGGCCTGGGGCTGTTGCGGATGCAGCTTAAAGTACTCGGCCATCGGGCAGATGGGAAGAGGTCAAGACTGGGAGCAGCTACCCCCCAGGGGGTTTTCCACAAGAGGGCGGGGGGTCGGCGGCACCGACGCGGGCGGGGATCCCTGAGATTCGGGCCAGTCCTTCAGTTGTTGCATCAGGGCTTGGATGTGCAGACGGGGCAGATAGGGCCAGTCGCCCGCTTCTTCCAAATCTTGAAGCACCCGATACAGAGCTTGACGGGTATTGGGCAAAGACTCCCGAAAGGCACCTTCCAGGATCGCGCGGTGCAACTCCTCCAGCAGCCGCAGGAGCATCAGCAGCTCCACACACGCTCCCGCCCTCGCCTGAGCCGCCTGTTCAACGGCCAACATAATCTGACGCAAATCCGGTGGCAGATCCTCCGCCGAGATATACATAGCCACTCGTCTCTGGGTTCTGGGAAGGCAGGGGCTTTCCTATTCTAAGATTCTTCCGCCGTGGGACTGGATGGCTCCCACAAGATCCAACTGCGCAGGCTGTTGGGATCCCCGACCCAGGCACTGCCACACCCGCTGCAAGAGGGCATCCAGCCCCTGCTTGGCAATCGCAGAAATGGTCACCACCGAAGTGCCGGCAGCAGCAGACAGCCTCTGGGCGCGCTCGGCAACCTGCTGGGGATCCAGAACATCGATCTTGTTCAAAACCAGGATTTGTGGCTTATCGATTAACCCGTGGCCGTAGGCGCGCAGCTCCTGCTGAATAACCTGGTAATCCTTGACGGGATCTGCCGCCGTGCCATCCACCAAATGAATCAGTACCCTGGTGCGCTCCACATGGCGCAAAAACTCGTGGCCCAGCCCCACCCCCAAGTGCGCCCCCTCGATCAGCCCCGGAATATCGGCAAACACCACCCCATCTCCCGATGGATGGGGCACCACTCCCAAATTGGGCTGCAACGTGGTGAAGGGGTAGTCAGCAATCTTGGGCCGGGCAGAGGAGACCACCGAAATCAGAGTGGACTTGCCCGCATTGGGCAGGCCGACAATGCCCACCTCGGCAATCAACTTCAGCTCCAGGCGCAGGCGCACCCGTTCTCCCGCTTCGCCCTTGGTGAATTGGCGGGGGGCGCGATTGTGGTTGCTCAAAAAATGGGCATTGCCTAAGCCGCCTTTGCCCCCACGGGCTACCAGCAATTGATCCCCCTTGCCCACCAGATCGCCCAACAATTCCCCAGTCTCCGCATTGAACACCACAGTACCGCAGGGCACCCGCACCAGCCGATCCGCACCACTGGCCCCGCTGCGATGGTTGGGCCCCCCTTTGGCCCCGTGTTCCGCTTTGATCACCGGTTGAAAGCGAAAATCCAACAGAGTTTGCAGGCCAGGATCTGCCACCAGGATCACTGAGCCGCCCCGCCCGCCATTGCCGCCAGATGGCCCCCCAGCCGGCACATACTTCTCACGGCGGAAGGCAACGATGCCATCCCCGCCATTTCCCCCTTGCACTTCAATTTCGGCTTGGTCGATAAAGTGCAATCGTTCTTCTCCCAAATCTTCTATCTTCCAGCTTGGCAAGATGCCGGGAAACTTGCCACAAAAGACGCTCCTCTAAGCTACGATGGTATTTCCCAGCCACATCCTCCTCAGGTGGGAAAGTGGAAGTGGGATCCTGCCAAACTCGATTGGCCTTCTACCCTTTATCCCGCGCAACTGATCTGTTACTGCACCCCTATGAGTCGATTCACTGCTGCCGATGTAGGTTTTACCACTGAAGACTTTGCCGCCCTTCTGGATAAGTACGACTATCACTTCAGCCCTGGCGAAATTGTGGCGGGTACAGTATTCTCGGTGGAGCCACGCGGTGCTTTGATCGATATTGGGGCCAAAACGGCTGCCTTTCTGCCGCTCCAGGAGATGTCGATTAGCCGCCTGGAAGACCCGCACGAGATGCTGCAGCCGGGAGAAACCCGCGAGTTTTTTATCCTCACCGAAGAAAACGAAGAGGGACAGCTGACCCTCTCCATCCGCCGCATCGAGTACATGCGGGCCTGGGAACGGGTACGGCAGCTCCAGAAAGAAGATGCCACCGTTCGCTCAACCATTTTTGCTACCAACCGAGGTGGAGCCCTGGTGCGGATTGAGGGGCTGCGGGGCTTTATCCCCGGATCCCACATCAGCACCCGCAAGCCAAAAGAAGAGCTGGTGGGCGAAGAGCTGCCCCTGAAGTTTTTAGAGGTGGACGAAGACCGCAACCGCTTGGTGTTGAGCCATCGCCGCGCCTTGGTGGAGCGGAAGATGAACAAGCTGGAAGTGGGCGAGGTAGTGGTCGGCACGGTGCGGGGCATCAAGCCCTATGGTGCCTTCATCGA
The DNA here is from genome assembly GCF_047461575.1 of Synechococcus sp. W60.1. NCBI lineage: Bacteria > Bacillati > Cyanobacteriota > Cyanophyceae > Synechococcales > Synechococcaceae > Synechococcus > Synechococcus sp. W60.1. Next base: position 22,444 of record NZ_JANSHL010000007.1, read on the forward strand.
TATTGGCGGCGTCTCCGGCCTGCTGCACATTTCCGAGATCTCCCACGATCATGTTGACACGCCCCACAGCGTCTTCAACGTCAACGACGAAGTGAAGGTGATGATCATCGATCTAGATGCGGAGCGGGGGCGGATCTCGCTGTCCACCAAGCAACTGGAGCCCAATCCCGGCGACATGATTCGGGATCCCAAGCTGGTTTACGAGAAGGCTGAGGAAATGGCAGCCAAGTACCGTGAGCAACTGCTGGCCGCTAAGCAAGGACAAGCGGCAGAGGCCCCACCGGAAGTGGTGGAAGAGGAGCTGGAATACGCGGCGACGGCTGTGGAATGAGGGCAAGCTTGGCGCCATCTCTGCCTGCGATGAGACTGAGGTTAGGAGCCTTCAGCTCCGTTGGCGTGGGTGGCTCGTGGGAGCGGGGCAGCCCAGGCTCCTAGGGAGACGGGTACTGCTGCTGTGGCGAAGTAGGCCGACGGCGCTCACGCAGGGCTGCAAACCTGCGCCAGTAACGGGAATCCCCCGCTCCTGAGCTTGAGGAGCTGGTCAAAGACTGTAGATCTGCCCATCCATGAGCAGATGGGTGATGCCTTTCTTTTGCAGTTGGGTGCGCACAATCTCCAGAATGTAGCCGGGAAACTGGATTACCCGGTAGGGTGGGTAGGTGTTGCTGCCCCGACGGCTCATTTCGGAAAAGCGGCGGGCCACCTTGTGGCTGTCGAAAATGGGCAGCGTATTGGCGTTATCCATCCCTTCGATGGGCAGGGATCCCGAGCCAAAGAATTCTTTGAGAGGGCGGGTGGTCAGTTCTTGGTAGCGGTCAACAACGACATAGCAGGTTTCCGGTAGGGTGAGCTCTTCCAGGGGTAATACCTGAATTTGATAGCTGGGATCGGTGAGGGGATCCTCTTCTGGCCCATCTTCATCTTCTAGGAGATAGTCAGGGTCGTCCTCATCCTCGTCTTCGAGGTCACGGTCTTCTTCGGTCTCTTCCTCATCCTCTTCCCCGACATCCTTCACATCTTCCTGAAGCTCAGCCGCCAACTGCAGTTCTTCTGGGGGCAGTTTTGGCAGAGACTCTGTTCCAGCGGTGTTATCCTCGCCTTCGTCGTTTGCGTTCGGCTGCAGCGAGGGAGATGAAAAAGGCAGCTCCGGCTCCAGCGGCAAAATCTGCTGCTCTGGGGCTGGGATCCCGCCAACAACAGCTTTTTCCCCCATGTCTTTGCGGCGGGCAGCCGAGCGTTTGAGATGGATCAACCGCTGATACTCATCGGCAGCGATATTTTCCTTCAACACGCGGGTGATGGTGGTGATGCTCACCTGAAATTGCTCCGCCAATTCGACGGCGGTCGCTGCCGAGCCGCGGTAGGCGCTAACAATTTGCTGTTGTTCTTGCTCTGAAAGTTTGCTGCGAGCCATCCCAGGTCACCCAATCTAGAAATTGAAAGAAATAGGCAGTGGTGAAGAGGATCTCTAGCCAGCGGCGGTTGCCCCACACACCCGGCTGAGGCCGGCAGCTAGCTGCTCCCGCTCCAGCCCCTTGCCAATCAACACAATTTTGGACAAGCGGGGCTCATCGGGATCCCAGTCCCGTTCCAGAAAAAGGGTTTGCCGCTGGCCCACCTGATGAAAGATAACCCGCTGCGGCTCATCCACAACCCACAGCACCCCCTTGGCGCGAAAAAGGGTCTCGGGCATGTCTTGTAGCCAATCGCGAAAAGCCGCCAAATCCAGCGGCTGCTGCAGTTGAAAGCTCACCGATTGGATCCCGTCCTCCTCCAGGTGATGGCTGTGGTGGGCCTCAGTCCCCGAATCGGGGAGCCTGGGATCCCACAATTCCGGACGAAAGGCATGCACATCCAAGATGCGGGCCAAAGGCACCTGGGCATGGGTGGTGAGCAGGCAAGGGGCATCGGGGTTGTAGCGGCGCAGATCCAGAAGGATCCGCTCTCGTTCGGCTTCGCCGATCAAATCCACCTTATTGAGCAACAAAATGTCAGCGCTGCCGATCTGGTGGGCGGCGGTTTGCGAGCGCCGGAAATTCTGCCAGTATTCGGCCCCATCCACCAACGTCACCACGCCATCCAGGCGCAACTCCTCATGAAAAGTCCTCTGCACAAATAGCTCCGTCACCTGCCTGGGATCCGCTACCCCACTGGTTTCCACCACCAGGTAATCCAACGCCTGGGCATGCTGGAGCAGCTGGCGGGCCGCCCGTTCAAAATCCTCTCGCACCGTGCAGCAGAGGCAACCATTGTTGAGCTGCATCAGCCCCCCCTCGGGCATGTTGACCAACTCGCCATCGATGGAAATCTCGCCAAACTCGTTGAGGATAACCCCAATGCGCAACCCATGCTCCTCTTCCAAGATGCGCTTGAGCAGCGTGGTTTTGCCACTGCCCAAAAAACCTGTCAAAATCGTCACCGGAAGCTGAGCTTTCATATCAGGTGAGGGTAAACTACCCGACCCTGACTGCTTCGCAGTACAGGGCGGGCTTTCGGTAGCCCTGCAGTTGGCAAGCCAACCACGAACCTCTAGGCTGGTTTACAGCAGCCCCCAAAAGCGCAATCACATTCGCACCATTCAAATCCGCATCCCCTTCCCATCCACAGTGTCCACACTTAAACTTCTTTCCACTGCGGTAGGATTGCGCAGGGTCGGGATGAATGTGCAAACACCGGTGGCAGGTCTGCGACGTGTAGGCAGGCGGAACAAGAATCAAAGCAACCCCTGCACGCAGAGCCTTGTACTCCAAAAATTGACGGAGTTGATAAAACGCCCAACTGTTGGCCCTGCGCCGTTCGGCTTTGCTGCGTGGCTGTTGATTGACCCTTTCCCGAATCTCTGTCAAGTCTTCCAGAGCAATAGCGCTGTTTGTCGCCTTTGCCCTAGAGACAATAGCTTTGGAGATGCGATGATTGACCCACGTTTGAAAGCGTCTCTCCTTGCCAGACAGCCGTTGCAACAGTTCTCTGCATCTGCGCCGCGAACTGCGGGTGCCCTTACTGGCCTTGCGCTGAAGAGACGCTCTTAACCGACAGTAGTGATCTCGGACTTTGTTCAGCTGCTGTCCATTCCAGTTGTCTCCTTCGGAGGTATGTGCAATGTCTCGCCGTCCCAGGTCAACACCAATCACCTTGTCGGTGTTCTGTTGCTTGGGGGGCTCTGCCTCGACACAAATCTGGATGGAGTAGGAGCCGTCCTTCCGCTGGACTAGGGTGGCCGATTTGGGGTTAGAGCCAGCCAGCATTCCCCTCTGGTAGTTGCCAATGGCTAGCTCAAAGCGTTCTCTTCCATCAACCGTGGCAAGCGACACTGTCCAGTCTTTCTCGCGAAACGAGAAGATACGTGCATCGTAGGTAACGAACCTACGCTTGAACTCTTTAACTGGACGGTTGCGCTGTCTCGCCACTTTGCGAGCGCCTGCCACCCGTCTGCAGACCTGCTGGGCCAGATTACTGGACAAGCCAAACCGAGCGCGAATCTGGTAATAGCAAAGGGATTGGAGTTTGACTGCGTTGACTACTTTTTCTGGTGTGTTTTGGTTGACCCAGTTCAACGCCTGCACAAAGGCATCCATTGTCGCGTCCAATTTGGCGGCTTGCGACTGGGACACCTTGAGCTTGCAGGAGACGGTCAGGACTTGGGTCATGGTTCTATCATAACTTCCGCATTCCTCCCGACACTGACCCTACGGGTACAGTGCGGGGCTTCTGCGATTTCTAGCTGAACTGACAAGCGGCCAACAAACCCTTCTCTCAAGTTCCCCAGAAGCTCTACTAGCTTAGCTTTAGGGTTGGCTCTCCAGGATCTGGACAAGGGGGAACGACCGCTCCCACCCAAATTAGATCCTCTAACCCATCAACTAGGTCGTGTTGATCTTATGTTAGGATAGAGAGAGTAATTTATAGAGGAAAGAGGATGAAGTTGGTTTTTTTAGATGAAAACAAATGGCAGAAGATATTAGCTTTTTTACAGACAGAAGAGAGAGTTAACATTGGGAAAGAAGCAAACTGCAAACAGTTTATTGAAGCAGTTCTTTGGATAGCCCGTTCCGGTGCTCCTTGGCGCTACCTCCCAGAAGGATATGGCAAATGGTACACCATCTATCAAAGATTTCACCGGTGGAGTCGTGTTGGAGTGTGGGAACGGATGTTCAAGTATTTTATTGACGACCCTGATTTAGAGCATCTCATTATTGATTCAACCACGGTTCGAGCGCACTCCTGTGCTGCCGGAAAAAAGGGGAGCAAGCTTTGGGGAGAAGCCGAGGCGGATACAGCACCAAGATTCATGTGAGTGTAGATGGGTTGGGAAATCCGCTGGAATTGAGAATAACTGGCGGAGAAAAGAGCGATATTACTCAAGGGGAAGAATTGATAGAGGGCTGGCAGAGAAAGGATACCAAAGTAATTGGGGATAAAGGATATGATGCGGATAAGTTGATTAAGAAGATAGGGGAAGCTCAAGCGGTTATTCCACCTAAAAGGAATAGAAAGACGCAGCGGCATTATGACAAGCATCTGTACCAAGAGAGGCATTTAATCGAATGCTTTTTTCATAAGTTAAAGCAGTACCGGCATCTATTTTCTCGTTTTGACAAATTGGCCAGGAACTTCTTGAGTTTTCTCTATCTCGTCAGTGCTCTCTTTTGGCTCAAATGAAAGATCAACACAACCTAGTTATCCAACTATCCAACTATTTATTTAATTAATGTCCTCTGGGCGTTGGGGCAGACTCTCTCCTGAGGATCCCTGGGGACGAATGAGCTCGATCGGCAGGCCATCGGGATCGGCGATGAACGCCACTTCATAGACCTGGCCCCCAATTTGCTGGAGCTGGGGCGGCAGCAGCAGGGTAAGGGGCACTTGCGCTCGCAAATGTTCTAGGTAGTTGGCCAGGGATCCCCATTCGGGGCCCACCTCAAAAGCGGGGTGATAGTAGCCCACATAGTGGGGATCCCCAAAGGGATCCGGGGCAGGATGGGGCTGCGGCACTTGCATCAGCTCCAAACGCCCCCAGGGGCCGCGCATCCAGCAGGCCAACGTGATCCCAGCAGTAAAGCGTTCTTCCACCGCAAAGCCCAGCCCCTCGTAAAAAGCGATGGAGCGGAAGATATCGGCGGTGCGAATGGAAAAATGGTGCAGTTTCATCGTCCTGTAAAGCAGCCAGATGGGGGCAGACCGCTCAGATCAATCGCCGCTGACGGCTGGTCAAGCGCAGGTAGACTTGCTACGCTCCAGAAAAGTAGGCTGTCTATCTTAAGCACCTCTTGCAGTGTATGCTGGCCCGCCCAATCCTTGGGGCGGGAAATGCGACAACCTAAGCCGATTGCTGCCAACCTCAATTATGCCTAAGCTGGTCATTGTCGAATCTCCCACCAAAGCCCGTACCATCCGTGGGTTCTTGCCTGCGGGGTATGAGGTTCAGGCCTCGATGGGACATGTGCGGGATCTTCCCGATTCGGCATCTGAAATTCCAGAAGAATTGAAAGGAGAAGAGTGGAGCCGCCTGGGGGTCAATGTCCACGCCGACTTCGAGCCCCTCTACGTCATCCCCAAGGACAAAAGAAAGGTGGTCAAGGAGCTGAAGGAAGCGCTCAAGAAGGCGGACGAGCTGATCCTGGCCACCGACGAAGACCGCGAAGGGGAAAGCATTAGCTGGCACTTGCAGCAGGTGCTGCAACCCAAAGTGCCCACCCGCCGCATGGTGTTCCACGAGATTACCCGCGAGGCCATTCAGGAGGCGCTGCAAAACTGCCGTGAGGTGGATGAACAACTGGTGCGTGCCCAGGAGACCCGCCGCATCTTGGATCGCTTGGTGGGCTATACCCTGTCGCCGCTGCTGTGGAAAAAAATTGCCCCCAAACTCTCGGCAGGGCGGGTGCAGTCGGTGGCGGTCAAGCTTTTGGTGGATCGAGAGCGGGAGCGGCGCGCCTTCAGAAAAGCCTCCTACTGGGATCTCAAGGCGGAGCTGCAGCCCAAAACGACCGTCGCCGGCCAGCAGGCTGTCTTTCCAGCAGAGCTGGTGAGCTTGGGTGGCAAACGCCTGGCCAATGGGCAAGACTTCGATCCCAGCACCGGCCAGCTCATTGCCGGGCGGGATGTGGTGTTGTTGGATCAGGCCCAGGCCGAGGCCCTGCGGGATCGCTTGCTGGGAAAAGCCTGGATCGTCAGCTCTGTGGAAGAGCGCCCCTCCACCCGCAAACCTGCCCCTCCCTTTACCACCTCCACCCTGCAGCAGGAGGCCAACCGCAAGCTGCACCTGTCGGCCCAGCAGACGATGCGCATTGCCCAAAAGCTCTACGAAGAGGGCTACATCACCTACATGCGCACCGATTCGGTCCACCTGTCGGAGCAGGCCATCCGCGCTGCCCGCGCCTGCGTGGAGTCGATGTACGGCAGAGAATATCTCAGCCCCGAGCCCCGTCAGTACACCACCAAAACCAAAGGGGCGCAAGAAGCCCACGAGGCCATTCGTCCTGCTGGATCAGAGTTTCGCCTGCCCAGCCAAACCCCCCTCTCCGGCCAGGAGCTGGCCCTCTACGACCTGATCTGGAAGCGCACCGTCGCCAGCCAAATGGCTGAGGCGCGGCAGACCCACACCATCGTACTCATCGCCGTAGACGATGCGGTGTTCCGGGCCAGCGGCAAGCGCATCGATTTTCCCGGCTTTTTCCGCGCCTATGTGGAGGGATCCGACGACCCAGAGGCGGCTTTGGAAGATCGGGAGGTGCATCTGCCTCTGTTGCGGCAGGGGGATCCCCTCCGCTGCCAGAAGCTGGAACCCGTTGCCCACGAAACCCAGCCTCCAGCCCGATATACGGAAGCCTCCTTGGTCAAGGTGTTGGAAAGTGAGGGCATTGGCCGCCCCAGCACCTACGCCACCATCTTGAATACGATCATGAGCCGTGGCTACGTCAGGCCGATGGGAAGTGCCCTCGTGCCCACCTACACGGCTTTTGCAGTCACCGAGCTACTGGAAAAATACTTTCCCAACCTGGTGAATACCCGCTTCACTGCCGAGATGGAGCAAACGCTGGACGACATTGCTTCTGGACAGGCGGAGTGGCTGCCCTATCTGCGCCATTTCTTCTTGGGCGAGCAGGGTCTCGAGGGACAGGTGAAGGCGCGCGAGCTGGAAATTGATTCCGGCCTGGCCCGCTCCATCCATCTGGAGAACCTGCCTGTCAAGATCGGCATTGGCCCCTATGGCCCCTATGTGGCGGTCGAAACCGAGTCCGGAGAGGTGCGCGCCAACCTGCCGGAGGATATTCCCCCCGCCGATCTGAGCGCAGAACACATTGCGGAGCTAATCCAGCGGAAGCAGGAAGGCCCCAAGCCCATTGCCTTTCACCCGGAAACCCAAGAGCCCATCTACGTGATCCCGCAGGGCCCCTATGGCCCCTATGTGCAGTTGGGGGAAGTTTCTAAGGACAACAAAAAACCCAAGCGCACCTCTCTGCCCAAAGGGCTGAAACCGGATCAGGTCACGCCAGAGATTGCCTTGGGGTTGCTGAGCTTGCCTCGCACCTTGGGGGAACACCCGGAATCGGGAAAAAAGGTGCAGGCCGGTATTGGCCGCTTCGGCCCCTACGTAGTCTGTGATGGCGATTTCCGCTCTCTGCCCGCCGAGGAGGATGTGCTGACCATCAGCCTGGAGCGGGCGCTGGAGCTGCTGGCCCAGCCCAAGAAAAGCCGTGGGCGCGCCTCGGCCAAGCCGCTGCGGGAGCTGGGATCCCATCCTGAGGATGGTGAGCCGGTCAATCTGCACGACGGCCCCTACGGGCTGTATGTCAAACATGGCAAGGTCAATGCCTCTTTGCCCAAAGGGATCCCTGCCGAAGCGGTTACCCTGGAAATGGCCCTGCAGGTGCTGGCTGAAAAGGAAGTCTCTTCTGCAGAGGTCAAGGGGAAAAGCCGCTCGACCGCTTCTGCAGGTAAAGCCCAAGCCAAAGCTGCCTCCAGCAGCCCTACAGCCCAGCAGGCCGGAAATGCTGTGCCGCAGAAGCGGCGTAAAGCACAAACAACTTCCACCGGCGGCGGGATGGCCAAAGAGCCGCAAGCGAATGGGTCAGCCCAGGTGGGATCCCGTTCCACCATTGTGAGGATCACGCCCAAAGCTCGCGCCTGAAGTCAGCTTTTCTGCCACAGCCCAAGGTCGCCTGCTCAGGGTGGCTTAGGGGTTAGCCATGTAACAGTTTTGCTGACGACACAACTGCTTCAAGGGCCGCAAGCAGCGGCCACAGCGGCTTCCTGATTGGCAATGCAACCCATTGCTTCTGCAAACGGCAAGGGATCCTGCTGCTGGCGCTTGGGAATCTGGGCGTGTTCCAGCTCACTGCAGTAGCAGTAGGCAGGATGGCGACGATGGGGGTGTGCAAGGGACACGGGAGTAAATGAGAGTTGGAGTCGGGGCCAACAGCCTTCAGCTCAACGTTATCACCTGGGTGCCGGGGAAGTAGTGATTGAGGATTTGCGGCGCTGTGTAGCCCTGCTCGGCCAAGCCGCGGGATCCCCACTGACACAGTCCCACCCCATGCCCGGCTCCGCGATAGGTAAAAAAGTACACTTCCTGCTGGCCGGCCTTTGGCTGGAGACGTTCCCACGTGAAGCGGTTGCTGGGGAGGATCCCCCAACCCAGGGTTTGGCCAAGGCGCAGCACAAACTCTTGGCCGGTCAACAGTTGGGATCCAACGCGAATGCGCAGGGGGCGACCCCAGGGATCCGACTGCACAATCTCCAGATCGCCGTTGCCGAAGGCTGGCTCCAACTCCCGTCGGCTGAGTCGGACGCTGTGAGGGCCATAGAAGGGAGAGGCGCGACACCCGTCACAGATCACCCCTTGTAGGTAGGGGCGGGCGGGTGGGGCAAAAATATCCTGATTGGCGCTGGTGTGGCCCCCACAGGTGGAGTGAAACAGAACCTCTATCGGCTGGCCGGCATGGGTTAGGATCTGCCCTCGGGTTGCCCGCACCGCAGCAGTGGTCGCCGCCGTTTCATAGGCCAGGCCACCATAAAACTGGTGGGCGGTGGAATCCTGCAATAGCCTTATCGAGGTAGAGGGCCATTCTCTTCTGGGGCCGGGGTGCAGATGGGGAACGGCCAAGGTACGGGCCAAGATGGCTTGCGCCTGCAAGGCGGCAGCTGGCCAGTCGGCGGGCATTTCGCTGGGCACCAAAGCCAGCAGATAGTCTTCCAACTTCACCCAATTCACCAGATGCAGGCGACCTAAACCCTTGGGACGAATCTGTACCCAGCCCCGATAGCGACGCTCCTCCCCTGCGAGGGAGCGCAGAGCTCCCCCCTGTAGCCAAAGGGATCCCTGGTAGCGACGAGGCTGTCCCGGCCCGGTCAGAAGGAGCTCTTGGCGGCGAACCTGTAACTTCCAGGTGCCTGTTGGAAAAGGCTGCTGATTTAAAACAAAAGGGCCCATCAGCTCCAACTCGACCAAGGGATCCGCACTCCAGCGGCTGAACAGCTCCACGGCCAGCCACCCCTCTGGAGGAGCGGTTCGGGCCGGCAGAGCGCCCACACAAGCAGCGCCGGCGGCTCCCAGCGCCATGGCCCCAAACCGTCGTCGTCGCATAGGTTCTCCCCGGAACTGCCCCCGTCTCAAGGTGAGCCGGCCAGCAAGGGATCGTATCCCAGTTGTTGGGTAAGCCGGGCGCGGGCCAATTCCCGATATTCCCAAAAGTGTTCTCCTGCGGCGCAGAGGCCCAAATACAAGTTCAGCAGGCTGGGCTTGCGCCGCCAAATCGTCCATAGCTGTCGCCAAAATTGGGCGCGAATTTCAGGGTGAAGGATCCCTTGCCGCCAGATGAGTTGTAGAAGCAGATGGATCCCTTTGCGGAGGGGCAGCTTCATCATTTGCCGTCGGCCATCTTTGATGCCGATATTCAGGCATTGTTGCAGGCAGCGAGACAAATATCGCGCAGGATCATACAATTTCCAAAAACTTTCCAGATATTCTTGAGCAATCTCCGATAGAGAACGGGTGGGAATAAAGTTCATCAGTGTATTTTGATCGCCAAACTCAGTCACGCCGATCCCTTCCAGCAACCGTTCCTCTTTCTTCAAGCGATTCCAGAGCTGTGTGTTTGGCAAAGCCTGTAAAATGCCCAGCATTGGCTGAGGAATACCGGTTTGCTCGACAAAAGCCTGAATGCGCTCCCCTGCTCCTGGCCGCTCTCCATCAAAGCCCAGAATAAACCCAGCATAGATCAGTAGTCCAGCATCGTTGATCTTGCGACAGGCCTCCACCAAAGGGTGGCGGGTATTCTGGAGCTTTTGGGTCATCTGTAAGCTGTCTTGGTCTGGGGTCTCAATGCCCAAAAAGACAGCATAGAACCCCGCTTCTACCATCAACCTCATCAGCTCTTCGTCTTCCGCCAGGTTGACTGAAGCCTCTGTCATAAAGGTAAATGGATAGTTGCGCTTCTGGCTCCAGGGGATCAGCTCTCGTAAAAATCGCTTGACGTTGCGCTGGTTGCCGATAAAGTTGTCATCCACCACAAATACCGAACCCCGCCAGCCCAAGTCATAGAGGGCCTGTAGCTCAGCTAGCATTTGACTTGGCTCTTTGGTTCTTGGCTTGCGTCCGTAAAGAGAGATGATATCGCAAAACTCGCAATTGAAGGGGCAACCTCGCGAAAATTGGACTGACATCATGAAGTATTGATCCATGGGCAGCAGATCAAACCTTGGCAAAGGACTTTGGGTTATGTCCGGTTTTTCGGCGGCCCGAAAAATGCCCGACTCTTGACCTGCTTCTAGGGCCTTGACGAAAGCCGGTATGGTCACTTCCCCTTCGTCCAAAACCAAATAGTGAGCCCCGGATTCCAGGGCGTCTTGCGGCACAGAAGTTGGATAGGGCCCGCCCACAGCTACTTTTTTGCCCAGTTGTACAGCCTTGCGAATCAGGGCGTGGAAATCTTGTTTTTGCACCAGCATGGCCGACAAGATCACCAGATCGCACCAGTGCCAATCGGCTTCTGTTTCAGCAGCGACATTGCGATCCACAAAGCGAATCTCCCAGTGTTGGGGCAGCAAAGCAGCAACGGTGATCAAGCCCAGAGGTGGCATTAGCGCTTTTAGCCCCACCATCTCAATGGTGCGATTGTAAGACCAGAATGATTGAGGAAAACGCGGATAGAGCAGCAACGCCTTCATACCAACCAGCTCCTGAGTTGCAGATCGACCAACTTGATCCCCTACTGGTTTCCTATCGATTTGCTAGGCTTAGATAAAGCAGCCACAGATCAAACGCCTGCTCGCAATATTCTGCTGATGTTAGCCATGGGCAGATCTTGTGCAGGCTATCTGTGGAGAATCCTATGGTTCTGCGGCAAAAACTTAGCGGGCAGGGCCAATGGAGTAAAGCTTATCGGGATCCCTTAAAGTTGGTTTTGGTTATCGTCGGGCTGAGTGTTGACGTTCCCCTAGCGTACCCCCTGCAATCTTGAACCAAACCCTGCCCTCTCACGGCTGGGGACGAAGTCAGTTCGGCGCACCTTGCTCAAAAACCTGCTGAACCAAGCCGCTGACGATGGAAAGTACAATCGCGCCGACGAACGCCCAACCGAAGTTATCGATATTGAAAGCGTTCCCGGCCAGCTTATCGGCAATGGCTAGACAAATGCCGTTCAAAATTAGCCAAAACAAGCCCAGGGTAAGAATTGTAATCGGCAGGGTGATCAACCGGAGAATCGGCTTAACCAAACCATTGACCAGACCAATGGCCAGAGCCGCCACCAAAGCCCCGCCAAACCCGGAGACGTGGATCCCGGGCAAAAGCCAAGCCAGGATCATTACACTCAAGGCTGACATCAGCCAGGTGGCCAAAAGAGTTGCCATGCTCCCTCCTCTGCCCTGATGGGGCCGCGATTTTGCCCTCTATGCTAGCTGATCTCCTCAGGGATCCCTTGCGCAGAAACCTCTTCAGGGCTGTAAGTTTGCAGGGCCAAAGCATGAATGCTCCGCCCCATGTGTTCCGCCAGAGCGGCATACACCAGGCGATGTCGCTGTAGGGTCGTTTTGCCGACAAACGAAGGCGACACTACTTGAACTCGGTAGTGCCCTCCTGTCCCGCCCCCGTGGCCAATGTGAAGGTGGGACTCATCCTCCACCTGCACATGAAGAGCCTGCAGCTTCTCCATCAGGTGCTGCCGAAGGTAGTCGGGGGTAAGCATGGCAACCCCTCTGGATGAGATGGGATCCCTTAAGATTGAGCCGTGGCCTTAGCAAAGGCTGCCTCGACCAGCGGACGCAGCTCGTTGCGGGCGTGCATCTCTTGGATGATGTCGCAACCGCCCACAAACTCCCCATCAATATAAATCTGCGGGATAGTAGGCCAGTTGGAAAACTCTTTAATCCCCTGGCGGATCTCAGGATCCTCGAGTACGTTAATCGCCGTGTAGGGGAAGCCCAAACTATCCAGCACACGAACGGCGGCATAGGAAAACCCACATTGGGGCATTTCCGGGGTGCCCTTCATGTAGATGAGCACCTTGTGGGTGCGGATTTGCTCACGGATTTTCTCTTCCAAAAGGGGATCCAGCATGGTGTTCAGCCACTATAGCGACAACAGTCGATAGGCAAACTGGCATCCTATCGAGATCTCATTTTCGTCTACTTTTAACATGCTCGACACTTTTCCCACGGTTGGGCCGAGAGATTCTCTCATAGACTCTGTTCTACGGACGCCACCAGCAAGCCCCATTGCCCAGGGCTGGCCCAAGCCCCCAACCTATCCAGGCAGCGACCCCAGGATCCATGTTAATTTCTACACCAACATGGTTAGCGACAGGGTCGGCGACAAACCTCAAACCCTGATTCTTCCGTTGACCCGGTCGATCCCGCTCTGGGCAAGGGTTTCAGGCCCCTCGGCGGAGAAAAACAAGGGGAAATTGCAGCCGAAAACAAGACCTCTGGGCAAGGGTTATAATCGGGGGGAGTCGCTTCCCTTCGGGGAAGTGGAATTAATGGAAACAATTATATGGAAACAAACCAAGTGATCCCCTTTCACTTCCAGCCAGTGCCCACCTGGATAATCGGGGCTACGGCTGCCTCGGTCTGCTTTTAAGAGCTGGATCCCGGCTTCTACCTGTTCAAAGGTGGGGTGGTGGGGCAACACCAGGGACAAAAACTGGAACATTACCTGCCGCTGCAGAGCCAAGGGGGCAGCCCGCAAGGGATCCCGTCGCAGCCCTGGCAAAGCGGGCTCATACACCTGCTGCCATAGCTGAGCTGCTTGGGCTACCACCAGCTCATGTTCTGCTTGGAGCAGCGTGGCAGCCCGATTCAGGGCCGCTTCCAGTTGCGGATTAAAGTGCTGCTTCAAGTAGGGCATCACCTCCAGGCGGAGACGGTTGCGGCAATGGGCCAGATCTTGGTTGCTGCGATCCGGCCAGACCGGCAATTGGTGCTGCTGGCAAAATTGTTCGGTTTCCCAACGGTATAGACCCAGCAGGGGTCGCACCACCTGGGCAGAGGTGGGATCCCGGTCGTCCAGGCGACGCTGCCAATCTAGGCTGCTCAGCCCGGCGGCTCCTGTCCGCAGCAAGTTCCATAAAAATGTCTCGGCCCGGTCGCTGGCCGTATGCCCCATCACCACGGCGCTGCAATCCCAGATGCGGGCCCATTTGTCCAGTTGTTGGTAGCGCCAAGCCCTGGCCCCTGCCTCATCTCGGCGGATGGGATCCGCAGTCTCAACAGCATGAGGTAGTCCCTGCTGCTGCAGCCACCCCTGCAAAAAGCGGGCACACTCCGTTTCATCTGCCGACCAGCGGTGATCACAATGCAGAACAAATATCTGCCAGCCCCAGCGAGGCTGCAAATCCCGCAAGATCTGGAGCAGGCAAAAAGAATCTTGCCCGCCCGAAAAAGCCACCAGCAGTCGCTGGCCAGGGTGAAGAAGTTGCTGCTGCCGAATGGCGCACTGTACCCGCAGGTGGAGAGGAGAGAGCCTGGCCACAGCTTGCTATTGCTCACGTACAACCCAGACCCTACCTGCCGCTATGGGATCCCTTAGGCAAGAGCTCGGGTCAGATGAGAGGCCACCGCCTGCACAGCAGCAATGCTGCGCTCGTAGGCCATTCGGGTCGGCCCCAGCAAGGTGACCGTACCCAGAGGAGCTGAGCGACGGTGGTAAGTGGAGGTGATAACCGTACAGTGGTGCAGAGACTCCAGTGGATTCTCGCTGCCAATGTAGATGATCATCGGGGTCTTGCGGGCAGACTGTCCCGACTCCTGATCCATCTCCGTTGAGCTCGGCAGAGAGGGCAAACCCCCATCGGCAAAATGGAGCCCGATCATCCCCTGAAGTTGCTTGGCTCCCTCCTCGATCAACTGCATCACTGCCTGCACCTGCCGGGCCTGGGAAAACTCCGGCTGACGCATCAACTCGGCCATGCCGGCACTGAACACCTGTCCCAGCGAGGGCTGCAGATACCGTTGCACCACCGAGCGCAGCAGTTGCTGCAGCCAATGGCTGTAGGTACGAAATTCTTCATCCAGTTTTAGCCAGCTCAGATCTTGCAGCTCGGCAAAGGTTTTGCCCCGCAGCTTCAGGGTGAGAAAGTTGCTGAGCAATTGCAGTTCATCTTCCAAATCCTCGCGGGAGTCGCTGGGCCAGTCGGGGGGGCTGACCAGAGCCGAATGGGTTTGATAAGAGTCGGTCACCACCAACACCATCACCCGCCCTGGCGCTACCGACACCAACTGCACATGATGAATGGCTACCACCGGCCCCTGAGGAGGGGTGATAAGAGCAATGCAACCGCTCAGATGGGCCAAAAGCTGGGCCACCCTTTGTAGGAGACTGTCCAAGTCATCTCCCAGCTCACGGCCAAGCTGATCCATCAACTGTTGCAGGGCAGGATGGGGATCCGGCTGAGGAGCATCGTGAGGGATCCCACCGCTGTTGGCGGAGGTCAACAAATCGTTGACATAAACCCGATAGCCAAAGTCGGAGGGAACCCGACCCGCAGAGGTGTGGGGCTGAAACAGTAACCCCACCTGCTCAAGGGTGGCCAAGTCGTTGCGAATGGTGGCCGTGCTCACCCCAAAGTTATAGGACTGGGCCAAGGTTTTGGAACCGACAGGTTCAGCCGTCGCAATGTAGCTGCGCACCGTCGCCCAGAGAATCTTCCGCTGGCGGGGAGTCAGTTCGAGTTTCATAGCCGATCAAAAGAACCCAGTCAACACCTATCTATCTAAAGGGAAGTGCTAAACAGAGCCGGTAAATTGCTCCAGGATAGACCAACTCAGGGTTGAGATACGAATCTAGACAAACTTTCGCGTCTAAATACATCTGTATGCATCTATTGTTACTCTTTCATGACGGGTTGCCCAGGAAGGGAGTCACAACACCCAATTCCGAAAGAGGTTGAGGCTGTGGGTTGTGCAGGAGAAAGGGAAATCCCCTCTAGCCTAGACCCCTTTTTTTGCCCAGAGGTGATATAAAGTTGAGTCAACTCTAGGCCAACTGGGCCTGCTGCTGTCCCCCCTGTATCCTTTTGTATCTTTGAGGTTGCCCCATGTACTTATCCCCCCAGGAGAAAGACAAGTTGTTGATCTACCTGGCTGCCCAGTTGGCTCGGGATCGGCGGCAGCGGGGCCTCAAACTCAATTACCCTGAGGCAGTGGCCTACTTGAGCGCAGCAGTCTTGGAAGGGGCGCGGGAGGGGAAAACAGTCGCCCAATTGATGAGCGAGGGGCTGACGTGGCTGACCCGCGAGGACGTAATGCCCGGGATCCCAGAGATGATCCCCGAAATCCAAGTGGAAGCCACCTTTCCCGACGGAACCAAGCTGGTTACCCTACACCACCCCATTCGCTAGGGATCCCCCAGATGCTCCAAAGACCGAAAAACTTCAGGAGGTTGTCCCCATGCCCTCTGGCCGCAAATCCAAAACCACGCCTGGCGCCAACGCGGAGCCAGCCCTAATCCCAGGGGAACTGTTGCTGGCAGAGGATCCCATCCAAGCCAACGTCGGACGGGCCACCGTGACCCTGGAGGTTACCAACCGAGGGGATCGGCCCATTCAGGTGGGATCCCATTTTCACTTTTTTGAGGTGAACCGAGCCCTGGTTTTCGATCGCGCCGCCAGCTTTGGCATGCGCCTCAACATCCCTTCCGGCAACGCAGTGCGTTTTGAGCCAGGGCAAACCCATCGGGTAACGCTGGTGGCTTTGGGGGGCAAGGGGTTGGTGCATGGCTTCAATCGGCTCACGGAGGGCACGATACGCTCCGCTGCCCAGAAGCGGCTGGCTCTGGCCCGATTGCAGGAGTGGCTGGGTAAAGCAGCCCATCCGTAGGGGGAATATGCCCCCCTCAAGTGTGCAGCTTTGGGCAGCGGTGTCAAGGCTCAACCCCATCCCCGTCTCTGCTCAGATTCAGGACAGTAGGGCTATCCTATTTCTCCTCTAGGAGCTGACAGATGTCAGAGCGCGAGACTGTCTTGTGGATGTGGGTGCAAGGCTTGGGGCTAAATCTTTCTGGGTTGGCGCTGTTGGCAGCAGCAGGCGCCGCCTTTGGGCCTCTCAGTTGGACAGGTGCAACGGTGGCGGTGATGTTGAAGCTCATTGGGGATAGCCAACTGGTGCGGGGCTACTGGCTCTGGCAAAGCCAGCGGCAACAGAAGGGATCCCAGCCCGTCAGCTCAGCAGCGGCAGTGCTCCACAGTCAAGCTTGAGACATTGCCCGGCACTTGTCCGGTCTCCGACTCGAGAATGCCAACGCGACCACCCCTACTCCCTTCTGGCACTGGCAAGCCTCACTGTACAAGCCTCACTGTAAATGAGCCACGGTCACTCCAGTACCGCCGTCTTGGGGATCAGCGGCTGAAAAACGCTGAACGCGCGGGTGATTTTGGAGATAAGCCTGGACGCCGGCTTTCAGGCGCCCTGTGCCGTGGCCGTGGATGATCCAAACCGGGCCGGGAGGAGCTTGGGCAAAGTGCTGTTCCAGAATGGCCTCAGCATCAGCAACGGTTTTCCCCCTCAGATCGAGGGTGTTCTGGCTGGTGCGCAGGTTCAGGGGAGCGGTGGCTGCAGGGGAGGGAGGTGGGGCTTTGGGGCGTTGGCGCTGCTTGGCCTGGTGTTCGTCAATGGGATCCAACTGCCCCCGTGGCACTGTGAATTTGAGGATGCCGCTGCGCACTACATATACATCTCCTTCGATGGCGATCACTTCCCCCGTCTGACCCAAGCCTCTCAGCCGCACCCGATCTCCCACCTCTGGCACAAACTCCATATCCACAGGCGGCGGTGGGGGAGAGTAGCGCTGCTGGATTTGCGCCAGCTCGGCAGTAATGCGTTGGGGATCCTCTCCCTGCTGCAATCTGCGGATGGCGGCAGCCACTTCCTGACGGGCAGCAGCCAACAGGGCTTGCAGTTCTTGGTTTTGCTTCTGCTCCAGCCGGGCTTCTCGCTCGGCAATTTGGCGGCTGCGCTGCTGCATTTGTTGATGTAGGCTCTCCAGCTCTCGATGCAGGGATCCCACCTGGGCCGCCCGCTCTTCCAATTGAGCCCGCTGCGCTTCCAGGCCGGCAATGACCCTATCCACCTGGCTTTCCCCTTGCAGGTGCCGCTGGGCCCGCCGCAGAATCTCTGGATCCAACTGCAGCCGTTGGGCAATGGCCAAGGCGTTGGAGCGGCCTGGGATCCCCCACAAAAGGCGATAGGTGGGGGCCAGGGTGACCTCATCAAACTCCACCGAGGCATTTTCAAAGCAGGGATGTTGGTATTTCAGGGCCTTCAACTCGCCGTAGTGGGTGGTGGCCAGGGCGAGCAGCGCCTTTTCCGAGAGATACTCCAACAGCCCAGCCGCCAGGGCAGCGCCTTCGGTGGGATCCGTGCCCGCCCCCACCTCATCCAACAGGACAAGGGCCGGCTCCGGAGCAGACTGCAGGGCCTGCACGATGCGGCTGATGCGGCGGATGTGCCCCGAAAAGGTGGAGAGATTTTGTTGCAGCGACTGCTCGTCCCCAATGTCGGCGTAAACCCCGTCGAACCAAGGCAGCTGGGGCGGATCCTGAGCCGGCAGGAAGATCCCCGCCTTGGCCATGAGCACCAACAGCCCCAGGGTTTTCAGGGCAACGGTTTTGCCGCCGGTGTTGGGGCCGGTGATGACTACGACCCGAATCGAGTCCGCGAGGGTGAAGTCGATGGGGACAACGGCAGAACCTTGACCCTCCGAAGGGGCGGCGGCGCGGGACTGCCAGAGCAGCAGAGGGTGCTTGGCCTGACGCAGGCGCAATCCTGCCGAGACAAACTGGGGACGATTGCCCTCCAGCCAGAGGCTGTAGCGACCCCGAGCCAGAGCCACATCCAACCCCACCATCACCCCCTGCAGATGCTCCAGATCGGTGGCCACGGCTGCCACCTGAGCCGAGAGCGCGGCCAAGATCCGCTCTTCCTCCGCCTGAATCTGAGCTTGGGTTTCTCGCCAGCGGTTGCCCAGTTCCACCACAGCGTAGGGCTCCACATAGAGGGTGGCCCCACTGGCAGAGCTGTCGTGCACAAGGCCGCGGATGAGATCCCGATGGGTGGCCTTCACCATCAGGACAAACCGCCCCTGCCGCTGGCCAATCAGGGTATCCTGCAGCGCCTGGGGATACTGGCTCATCAATTGTTGCAGGCGCTCCTGGATCTGGCTGCGCTGTTGCCGTTGCTGCTGGCGCAGATTGGCAAGGGCAGGGCTGGCGCTGTCCCGCACCTCGCCATGTTCCTCCAGGCAGCGGAAGATCTCCTGCTCCAGCTCCGGGTAGGTGCGCAGGTTGCTCACCCAGGCCTGCAGGTGGGGCAGATGGTCATGATCATCGATCAGGCGGCGGATGCGGCGGGCTGCCCCCAGAGTTGTAGCGATCTGCACCAGCTCTTCCCCGCTCAGGATCCCCCCCCGTTCGGCCCGTTCCAAAGCCGGCAGCAGGTTGTGGATCCCTGCCATAGAAAGTCCCCCGGCCTGTGTGCGATCGAGGCGGATCGCCTCTTCCGTCTGCTCAAGGTAGGCTTCGCTGTCGGCGCGGCTCTGCCAGGGATCCAGCTCTAGGCAGGCACGACGGCCCAAGGGTGTGGCCGCAAAGGTGGCCAAGTGCTGACAAAGGCGGGGCCACTCCAGCAATTCCAAGGTTTCTTGCCGTTCGCCTTGGCAGGCCGTAGGCCTTGGGGAGGGATCGGGCTTGGAGAAGACTGGCAGCGGGTGCAAGGTGGGGACGGTGGGCATTAACCATTCAGTGATGCAAGGAACCCTGGAGACGCAGTTGCTTCATCTCTTGCAAAAACTGCTGTTGATACTTGAGGAAGGCAGTGTGCCACTCGCGGAAGCGACGTTCGCCATCCCGCACCAGCATCTGGCGGTACTGCTCTGAGTTGAGACGGGGCTGAGCAAAAGATGGGTTCATAGGGATCGGGGACGCTCTCCATCCTATTGTGGCAGGCTCTGGGTCGGCTTCCACAGATAGCTTTTGGTGAGAGGGGCACGCTGATAATGGCGCCGTTGTCTCACGCGCTGCCTCTGGTGATCTTCCCAAGAAGCTGAGCTCACCGAAAAACTGGGTTCAAAGCCCCGCCCTACCGCTGTGGGGTTCGCCTTGGGTGTCCTGTGGAGGGTGGAAGTGAGCTGCATTCACGGCCAAACTGAACCTCACAAGCCTGCCATACTGAAGGAAGTTGCTGCACTCAAAACACTCAAGATCCGTGCGCAAACGAGTCACCCTCATTTTCCCCCGCCATTTGGTGAATGTGCCTCTCACCTATCGGTTGGCCAAAGACTTCGATGTGGCTGCCAATATCGTGCGCGCCAGGGTAGCCCCCAACGAAGTGGGTACTTTGGTGGTGGAGCTGTCGGGGGATATCGACCAGGTGGAAGCAGGATTGGAATGGGTACAGTCTTTGGGCATTGAGGTGACTGAACGGGCCAAGGAAATTCAAATCGACCCAGACTTGTGCGTGGACTGTGGATTGTGTACGGGAGTTTGCCCAACCGAGGCCCTGAAGATTTCTGCTCCCAGCTGGAAGCTGGAGTTCTCTCGCAACCGCTGTGTCATGTGCGAACAGTGTGTTGCCACCTGCCCCGTTGGGGCGATCAGCACCAGCTTGTAGTCAGTTTGTGGTCAGTTGGCTGAGTTACGAACTCCCCCAAGCTGACAAATCCCTTTACAATCCTGTTAGATTTGTTGGACATAGGTCTAGCTGCGGAGCGCACTCGACATGGCTTCTACTACATCGTTGATTGGGTTAACTTATGCCGGTTTGGCTGTTCTCTATTTGCTGGTGCTGCCTCTGTTGTCTCTGCTGTACGTGGACAAACGCTGGACTTCAGGCAGTGCTTGGGAAAAGGTGCTGATGTTTTTCTTGGTCTTGTTTTTCTTTCCCGGCATGGTGCTCTTGGCTCCCTTCATGACGTTTCGGCCCAAGCCTCGGTCGCTGTAAGGTCAGCCGTTTGTCGATCCACTGAGCCATGCGCAGATTGGACGTTCTTGGCATAGGCTTGGCCCTGCTGCTGGGGGGAGGGATCCTCTACGGCCTGCTGCTTTGGGCGGGCTTGGATACGGGGGCCGCGCAGCAGATATCGAGCGTGGTGCTTCTATTGGCCTGCTTGGGGTGGACTTTTGGCTACCTGAAGCGGGTGCTGCGTGGGGAAATGACCCTGAAGGCTCAATGGGCCAGCTTCGAGACCCAGCAGATTCAAGAGAGGCTCCGCTCCCTCTCCCCAGAAGAGTTGCAGGCCCTGCAAGCTGAATTGGAAAGTGAGAAAGAAGGGATCCCAGATTGAATTGAGCAAGACAAACGTTGAGGCCGTCGGACAGGCCGCACCCAGAAATTGGCTGTCGGCTGCTGGGGATCCAGGTTTAAGGGTATGGAGCGTCGGGCTTAAACCGCAATACTTGTATATCTGTATATCCGGTTACCATTTGCTTCCCCTAAGAATGCTACATTACGCCCCGCACAAGATTCTGGCGTACGACGGATTATTAAGTGGTGCAAGCCTTTGCCTTTCCTTCTACTCGCATATCTCCATCCACTGTGAGAAAAACCATACTGCTAGCTCAGGGCCAGCCCTTGCAATCTCATCTCTGGAAGTTGGCGCTGGAGTCTCAGGGGCACTCTGTGGTGCTGGTTTCCCCGCGTGAAGATCTGCTGGAGGTGGCAGCAAGTCAGCCTCTGGATTTGGATCTGATGGTGGTGGACATGACGACGGGGCTGTTTAACCCCTATGCCTTTTGTCGAGAGTGCCAAAGTAAGCTGCCCAACATCCCTGTGATCCTGACTCATCACCCCCGTCGCCACATCGAGCCCGCAGAGCGGCGCTGGGCAATTTATCAGGGGGCAGCAGATGTGATCCCTGGCTTGGCGGAGGCCGGCGACCTTCTCCACTCCCTCGAACGAATTTACGAGGCTGCCAGGTGGTTTTTACCTATTGACACGGAGGCGCTCCACAGGGCTCTGAAGCAAGCGGGCTTATGGCCGGCGGAGGTCAGCCGTACATCTTCTTCCACCCCTCCCCCACAGCCGAGCGCCCACTCTCCCACCGCCCCTCCACAACCCATCACCGCGGAAGGGGATCCAGGGCAAAAAGACTTGACCCCGCAGGTGAAGTACCGACTGATGTACCGGGGTCGCCCTGTCGATTGAGGTACTCGTTCCAACCTGCCGTCACTCGTTTTTCCTCGTAGCTTCTCGTAGCTTCTTGCCCTGCTAGGGTTGAGCTGCCGATTGGCAACGAGCAGGATGCAATCGCTGCAGCCCCGGGCAGCAGTGTATGGCTTCGCCATGCAAGCTACCCGTCTTGTTCAGCGTCAATGTATCAGCGAAGTCTGCTGGCAGAAATTGTGGAATGGATCACCTGGCCAGCAGAGGGGCCTGCAGAACTGATAGAGTTTTGGCACCTCTGCCTTCCCATTGCCCATGACCAAGCCCAAAGCCGGGATCCTCTACAACGACGCCAAACCCGCCGCCAAACGCAGCAGCGAAACCCTAGCCTGCTGGTTTCAGGAGCAGGGCTGGGAAGTCTGTGTGGCCCCCAACTGGGGCGGTATCCTCGGTTATGCCAAGCCCGACAGCCCCATCTGCCTGACCAAAGTAGATAGCCTGGCCCCGGCTGGATTTGATCAAACCATGAAGTTTGCGGTGGTGTTGGGGGGAGATGGCACCGTCTTGGCAGCAGCACGGCAACTGGCCCCCAAAGGGATCCCCTTGTTGGCGGTGAATACGGGCCATCTGGGCTTTCTGACGGAGACCTACCTTCCTCACCTAGAAGAGGCAGCCAGTGCCGCCATTGCCGGGGAATACACCCTGGATCGCCGCAGCATGTTGCTGGTGCAAGCCTACCGAGGGCAAGAATTGCGCTGGGAGGTCTTGAGCTTAAACGAGATGGTGTTGCACCGCGAGCCTTTGACCAGCATGTGCCACTTCGAGATCACCATCGGGGATCACTCACCTCTGGATGTGGCTGCCGACGGAGTCATCTTGGCTACTCCCACCGGCTCGACGGCCTATGCCCTCTCGGCGGGTGGGCCGGTGATCACACCGGGGGTGCCGGTTTTGCAGCTGATTCCCATCTGCCCCCATTCCATGGCGTCGCGGGCCTTGGTCTTCCCCGATTCGGAGGAAGTATGGATTAGCCCCGTTACCCCTCAGCCACTGGTTTTGGTGGTAGATGGAAATGCCGGCTGCTACATCATGCCGGAAGACCAGATTCGGGTGGTACGTGCCCCCTATTGGACAGATTTGATGCGCCTGCGCCGACCGGAATTTTTCCGGGTTATGCGAGAGAAGTTGGGGTGGGGACTGCCCCACGCTTCCAAGCCCACGTCGGTGGAGTTGCCTTAACTTTGCCGAGGCAGGACAAGCCATAGCTGCAAAATGGCCAATGCCCTTAACAACTCCACCCCTCTGTCGCTATGATGGTTAGGCTCGGAAGCGGATGTGGCGGAATTGGTATACGCGCACGTTTGAGGGGCGTGTGGCTTTGCCTTGCGAGTTCGAGTCTCGCCATCCGCATTACGCAATTAGTACGCGTTATTCATTAGTCCCTCTCCCAGAGAGGGAGAGGGGAAGCTGGCTTCGGCCTTTGGCACTATTCCCGAACGGCACCCTGCAGGCGTGCGCCCCAGGTGCGAGCAAAGCGCAGGTCAGCCCCAACCAGGTTGGCGTCGCGTAGATCGGCCCCCCGCAAGTCGGCGCCGTACAGGGATGCAGAAGAGAGATCGGCCCCCCGCAGGTTGGCCCCCCGCAAGTCTGCCCCCTCCAGGTAAGCGCCACTCAGGTTGGCTCCCCCCAATTGAGCCCGCCGCAAATTGGCCCCCACCAGGTAAGACTGGCTGAGATCGGCGCCCGTCAAGATGGTGCGCTCCAGATTGGCCTCAATGAGATCGGAACCGCTGAAATTGGCCTCCGCCAAATCCAGATTGCTCAGCTCAATGGATCCCAGGCGGCAGTTGGGACAGGTGCGGGAAGCCATGAGGTAGCGCATAAAACAAGAGTTGTAGGTTGTGGCTGCGGCAGAGGAAGCCAAGGCTGCCGTGGCCAGTAGTGCCCAAATGGCGGGAACTTTGAGATTGAGGTTCATGGTTACCAAGCCTCACAATTTTGAAGGTTTACGTGAAGGGACACAGCAGAGGGGGATGGTTCTGCGCTGGTCACATGATAGTGGCATCTTCTGGCTTCGGCCACTCCGCAGGTCTGTCTGGCCCACCTGATAGCAGGCTCTCTCAGGGCGGGATGACGTTTGGAGTCCTATCGTCCCGAAGCTGCCGGGCCGTTGCCAACACTGGGAAGGGGTGGATCTTTGAGCAGCGGCTGCACCCAATGCCAAGACAGTTGCCCCAACCCCACCAAAACCCCGAGTATTGCCGAGGAAGTCAGGACGCGATCCCAGCGGATTTCCCGCCAGCCGGCAGGGCTGGTTGTTGGCCTTCTTGGGTTGAGTTTCTCGGCAACAGGAAGCGGGCGATGGCGCAAAAAGTGCCCACAGCGACGACAGCGATAATCGGAGTTGGAGTTGAGCCAGTAGCAAGCTGGGCAGCGAAGCATGGGAAGGCCAGGGATCCCCTAGTGAAATGATCCCATTTTGAGGGGGGCGAGCAGTTGCCGTGAGCTATGAGAACCCCATTAAGGATCCCTCCAGTTGGCTTGAGAGGGATCCACTTTGCCTACACTCCCCTGGATTGTGGGCGGGGTTTGGGGCATCTTTGAGGAAGTAGCCTGTGCGCTGCGGCAGCCGGGATCCCTGTCGGTTGGAGAGAATCAGCCCTACAGAATCAGTAAGCATTGATCAGCAGCCCTGTGCCGGCCCTATGCAGATCTACTTAGAAAACATCTGTAAGCGCTATGGCCGCCGTGAGGTGGTGAGCGACGTTAGCCTGAACATTCAGCAGGGGGAAATCGTGGGGCTCCTGGGCCCCAATGGGGCGGGGAAAACCACCACGTTCTACATTATGACCGGCCTGATCCAGCCGAACCGAGGCCATGTCTGGTTGGATGACCAAGATATTACCCACCTGCCCATGCATCGTCGTGCCCAATTGGGGATCGGCTACCTGGCCCAGGAGCCGAGTATTTTTCGTCGCCTCAGCATTCAAGACAACCTGCTGCTGATCATGGAGCAAACAGGGGTGCCCCGTCGCCTTTGGCAGCAGCGGCTCAACCAACTGCTGGAGGAGTTTCGCATCGCCCATGTCGCCCACAGCTTGGGCCTACAGGTATCAGGGGGGGAGCGTCGCCGAGCGGAGATCGCCCGTGCCTTGGCCGCTGGGATCCACGGGCCGAAATTTCTGCTGCTGGATGAGCCCTTTGCGGGGGTGGATCCCATCGCGGTGGCGGATATTCAGGAGGTGGTGGCCAAGCTCAAGCAACGGGGCATCGGTGTTTTGATTACTGACCACAACGTGCGGGAGACGCTGGAGATCACCGACCGGGCCTATATCCTCAACGACGGGGCCATTTTGGCCAAGGGCACGGCGGCGGAGCTGGCGGCGGATCCCTTGGTGCGCAAGTATTACCTGGGGGAGAAGTTCCGTCTCTAGGGCAGCTCCAGGTCACCTCCAGGAGTACAGAGCTCGCAGGCGTTGGCTTTTCTTGTGCTGGTGGGTCTGCATCCGAGCCAGCAGCTCGTCCAGGAGGGCAACCGCCTCCAGCAGGTAGGGGCCCTTGTTGAGCATCACACATTCGGCGCGGGCAGACATCACCGCATCGGAAAGCTCAGGCCGCGAGGGCAAGCCCTCCTTGGTGAGCTGATCCAGCACCTGGGTAGCCCAGACCACCGGCACCTGGGCTGCCTCGCAGATCCACAGCAGTTCCTCCTGGATCTCGCCCAAGCGCAGCCAACCGATCTCCACGGCGAGGTCGCCACGGGCAATCATCACCCCCAGGGGCCGGCAGCCGGCAACGGTCGCGATCAAGGCCGGCAGGTTTTTCACCGCCCGCTGCGTTTCCATCTTGAGGATCAAGCCCAGATCGGGGCGAGCCTGCCGCCGCTCCAGCTCAGAAACCAGCAACTGCAAGTCCGCGGGCTGCTGGACGAAGGAATAGCCCACCAAGTCGGCATGCCGCACCACAAAGTCCAGGTCTTGGCAGTCTTTGTCGGTAAGGGAACGGATCTGGAGCTGACTGTCAGGAAAATTGAGGCCTTTTTCTGCTCGCAACTTCTTGCCCTGAGGGGCAACTTTGTCCACCTCCAGCACCACGCCTGCCGGCTCGATCCTTACCACGCGGGCGCCGATTTTGCCGTCGTCGATCCAAACGGTTGCCCCCACTTGCAGGTGCGCCAAAACCTCCGGCAGGCTGCAGGTCACCTGGCAGGAGATATCGGCGCTGGCCTCAGGAACCTTCGCGGTGAGCAGGATGCGATCCCCGCGGTACACCTTGGTTTTGCCGGGGGGCATGGCCACTGGGCCGGTGCGGATCTTGGGGCCAGCCAGGTCCAGCAAAATCTTGCAACGCCGTTGGGTCTGGGCTTCGGCCTGGCGCAAGTGGGCCACCATTTTCTCCCACACCGAGGGCTCGTCGTGGGCGCAGTTGATGCGGGCCACGTTCATGCCCCGCTCCAACAACTGCAGCAACAGCTCCGGCTGCTCGGCGGCTTCGCTGGGCAGGGTCACCATGATGCGCGCGCGGCGATGGGGAGAAGGGGGGCCAAACAGCGCCTCGGCGTGCTGCTCTAGTGCCGTATCCCCGGCGTAAAACTCTTCATAGCTGGGTGCCGTATGGGTCAAACCCTGGGTGGCTGCCAAAATAGCAATCACCGCATCCAGGCTCTCCAGAACCCGCGACTCACAGCGCCCCAGCGAGGACAGCCCCGCAGCCGCCAGCTCCAGTTGCAAGCTGCGCAGATCCTGTTGGCGCAGCGCCAGGTAGCGCGCCAGGTTGTGGATGGCCGCAGGAGGGCTCGTAAGGCAGCCCCAAGCGGCCAAGTATTTCTGGGATCCCTCTACAACCTGCTGCCGCAGCTCCAGGAGCCGCTCCAGCAAACTCCTAAGATTGCAGGAGGGGGAAGAGGAGGAAACCATGTCGAAAGTCTTCCCAAGACAAACCCGGCCCAATTCTATGCCTGAGCTTACTTGGGGCCGATCATAGGCGGGTTAGGTTGAGAAAGGAAGGCGATAGCCTTTCATTGCCCAGTGTTCCGGTCTAGAGTCGTTAACAGCCTTCGGCTGTCCTGCCTACTACTTCCTTGGGTTGCGTGAAACTTCATTCTCTCCCTCCTGCCCGTTCCCGCGAGCGGCCTGACCACAGGCTCTCCCTCGTTTGCGCGGTGGGCCTGATGGATCGCTATGTCCTCTCGGAGATGCTGCTGCCGTTTCTCTTTGGGGTGGGAGCTTTCACAACCTTGGTGATGGCGGTGGGATCCCTGTTTGAGCTGGTGCGCCTGGTGGTGGAGGCAGGGTTATCGATTTCAGCAGCCTTGCAGGTGTTCGTGCTGCGGGCGCCGGGGATCATCGTCCTGACGTTCCCGATGTCCATGTTGCTGGCCACGTTGCTGGCTTATGGGCGCTTGTCTGCCGATAGCGAAATCACAGCCCTGCGCGGCTGCGGGGTGAGCCTTTACCGCCTCATGGTGCCTGCCCTCATCCTCAGCTTGCTGGTGACGGCTTTAACCTTTCTGTTCAATGAGCTGGTGGTGCCGGTGAGCAATCGCCAGGCAGCCACGACTTTGAACCGAGCTTTAAATCGGGATCCGGACTTCCGGCGGAGAATATCCTCTACCAAGAATTTGGCGAGATCCTCATGCCTGAGCCAGACGGCACCTTTTCCCGGCGACAAGGGCTAACCCGTCAGTTCTACGCCCGCAGCTTCGATGGGAAGCAAATGCGCGGCATTATCGTCCTGGATTTTTCCAACGAGGCGCTCAACCAAATTCTGCTGGCCCAGCGGGGGCGCTGGGATCCCCAAGAGAATCTTTGGGTGTTTGAGGATGGCACCAACTACATCGTTTCTCCGGATGGCACCTACAGCAACATTGCCACCTTCAGCCGGCAGGAGTTGCGTCTGCCTCGCGCGCCGCTGGAGCTGGCTCAGGAGATTCGCAGCCCTGAGGAAATGAACATTCGGGAGCTGAAGCATTACATCGAGGTGATCGCCAGTTCTGGAGATCTGCAACGGGTGCGCCGTCTGCAGGTCAGCCTCAACCAAAAGTATGCCATTCCTTTCGCGTGTCTGGCGTTTACCCTGATTGGGGTGCCTTTGGGGCTGCGCCCGCAGCGCACCGGTTCCTCTTTGGGGTTGGGCATCAGTGTGCTGATTATCTTTGCCTTCTATGTGCTGCTGTTCATCACCCAGGCGCTGGGACAAATTGGGACGCTGGGGCCAGCAATGGCGGCTTGGTTGCCCAACTTGATCTGTGCCGCCGTAGGGCTGGGGTTGCTTTACCGAGCCAATCAGTAGCTGCTGGGCACCGTTTCTCCAGATGTAGGATAAAACTGCCCAATGGATTCTCGTATTCTGGAGAGCTCCCCCATGGAAGTTCAAGCTTGGATGAATTGGATGTTTGGCGGATTAGCCCTGCTGATCTTGGGGGGAGGCATGCTGATGATGTTCACCACGGTGTTCACCACCAAAGGGCCCCAGCCCGAGGATTCTCAGTCGGATCCCCAAAAGGGGTGAGCCTAGCCCAAGGCCCGGTGACCAGTGGGATCCCTGGCAGCCGGCCCCATGCCTTAAGAAATAGTTAAAACTAGAGGGGGCTCTAGTCCCGCTCCCGTTGACGTAGCCGCTGCAGAGTCGAGAGAGGTTTTGTCTCCTCTGGCGGTTTTTGCTCAGCTGCGGTGGGCAGGGCGGCTGTTTCTGTTTTCTGAGGTTCGAGCAAAAGCTTGGCGGCTTCTGACTCAACGGCTGGAGGGCGAGCCGGGTTCTCCCCTTGTTGGCCGGGCAAGGGAACAGACTCCAGAGTGGCCAGCAGAGCTTGAATATGGCTGTGGGTTTCGGGATGGTTGCTGGCGGCATGGGCCAAGAGGGTGAACTGCTCTTTGGCAGCGACCAGGTTCCCCAGCTTGAGATCCACCAAGGCCAGTTGATAGCGAGCCTTAAAGCCACTGGGATCCACCTCCACCGAGCGCTGAAAGGCGGCGCGGGCCTCCGCCAGCTTGCCTTGACGGGCATAGATCAAGCCGAGGTTGAAAGGCACGTCGGGATCCCGTTCGCTGGGCAGCACCAAGGTTTTTTCTTCCAGTTCAATTGCGCTCCGGTAGGCGTTGATGGCCAAGGTATGGAAGCCCATCTGCAGATAGCGAGCTCCGTCTTCCTTCAGTTGGGCGACCGTCGGCTCCCCTGTCAGTAGGGTCATGGGCGGTTGCGCGTGGACAGGCATGGCCACCGCCAAGCTCAGCAGGCACCCCACCGTTTTCAGGCCTAAGGGTACAGCCTGACGACCAATCTGCTGCCTATTCATCACCATGATCTGTTTCCTCCAACCACATCAACACCACTTCATTCCACCCCTCTGGGCCGGGGAGCTGAGCCAATTGCCATTGAGGCAGGGCCTCACTCCAGAGACTATCCGCAATGGGGCTGGGAAGCACCACTTTTTGTTCCGACCATCGCAAAAAGGCCACATCTGGCGGGGAACACCCAATGCCCAAAGCTTTGATAGGGCCCAGATGCCGTTGGTAGCAATCCAGCAGCCGCTGCACCGCCTGTTCCCCCGGTAACCAATTGGGTTCTGCGGCCATCGTTGGCTGCATCCATCCGGTCAGATACCATTGCGGCAGGCTAGAGAAGTGAAGCTGACGCACCCGCAGCAGATGTTGGGTGAGGTTGGCTTCTTGCTGGGCAAAAGCTTCCCGCAGGGTTTCGGGATCCCCGGAATAGCTGAAAATCTCACTGTACTCTCGCCGCTGCGCCCGCTCTGCCTCTTCCAAAGGGATCCCAGTGGCAGCGGCCAGCTCAGAGGCAGTCCAATCCCCAAACCCGATCAAATCCAAGTGGGACTCTTGACGCACCTGTTGCAGGATGCTGCGCAGGCGAGAATAGGGCAGACCCAAAGCATACACGTAGTAGGGCGGTCGGTGTTGCCACTGCTCGTCTAGGATGCCCGCCGGGAAGTAATGCTCGGGAACGTAAACGGCAGAGCCATCCTCACAGATGAACGGATGCTCCAGGCGCAACTGCCGCCGCACATGTTCCAGTTGAGCGCGGGTGCGCAGGCTGTAGAGCACCAAGGGAATGGAGCGGCGCTCTAGGGCAGCCAAGGCTTGTCGGGCAGCACCATAGCTGTTGAACTCTAGATCCAGCAAGCTGCCATCTAAACTGGTAAGGACAAGTCGCATAGGCGCAGGAAGGGAAAAGGTGCTGGCCCCGTCAGAATTGCAAGTAGCGCGACCGGGATCCCTGAAGCGGCCAACATTACCCATGATCCAATAGCTTGACCAATCTGAGGGGGGTTAGCCTCAAATGCTCTCCCTCAAAGCATCTGGGTGAATGGGCAATCCGTGCGCCAGAAGTGGTAAAAGCTCGATTGAGCACTACAGAATGCGTGTGTCGCCGAAGATCTTGGCTCAAAAACCAGCAGCAGAGAAGACAGACAGATTGAGTGGGTCAGTGGCTAGTTTTCTGTGCCAAAGGCACGATCCCCTGCATCCCCCAGCCCGGGCAAAATGAACCCTCGATCGTTCAGCCGCTCGTCGATCATGGCGCAGAAAATTTGCACCATTGGGTAGTGGGATCCCAACCGCTGTAACCCTGGGGGCGCTGCCAATGCGCAGACAATCCGGACCAAGCTGGGATCCGCCCCCCGCTTTTTCAGCTCATCCAAAACCCACAGCAGCGTGCCCCCGGTGGCCAACATCGGCTCGGGAATGAGAATGCGCATCTGCTCAGGGATCCGCTCTGGAAGGCGATTGAGGTAGCAACTGGCCTGCAGCGTTTCCTCATCCCGCACCATGCCAATGTGAAAGATCCGCGCCTGGGGCAAAAGGGCCTGACAGCCTTCCAGCATCGCCAAGCCAGCCCGCAATACAGGCACAATGCCCAGCAGGGTATCCGGCGCGATGACCTCTGCGGCAACGGGTTCCAAAGGGGTTTGCACCTGAACGGTTTGGGTGGGGATCCACTCCCGCATCGCCTCATAGGTCAGCCAACGGCCCAGCTCCGACATGGCCGTGCGAAACAGGGGCATGGGAGTCTCCGCATCCCGAGCCACGGTTAGCCAGTGCTTAATGAGCGGGTGAGGGGGGACATAGACACGAAGCTGCTGACTTGCCACGGGAGAATGCCTCAATCTGGGCGGTAGCATAGCGGGTTGCCTTAGCAGAAAGCAAGCTCTAGAAAGCAAGCTCTCCAATTGGCCGCAACTCCATCCCGACCGGGGATAAATTGCCAACAGCTCCGGCAAATGCTCAAGGGGTGGGGCTCTTTGACCCAGCAAGATTGCGGCAGAATGAGATCTGCAGGTTACTTCGAGCGCCGGTCATGTTCGGTGGCTACAGGTTTGGGATAGACCAGGGCAAGGCTGGTTTCGAGTTTTGTTCCTCTTGCCATTTGCGAACTGAGGTGCTGGCCCCAGGGCAGCTTGGCCTCCCGCCGATGGAACCGAACGCCAACGGCTCTCGTCTGCAAGTGCCGGTAGCCGGAGATACCGCTCTGCCCAAGGGTTTCTGGCTTAATGGGGTGTCGCAAGTTACAGCCTGTTCACAAATTAAGGGATACAAAACTTAAGGGATACAAAACATCGTGTTTCTGAGGCTTGACTCCGATGAGGTTTAGAACAAGTAGGTTTACAACCGTATCCGTAGCCCCTCAATAGGCTGTACCTGCATCTTTGGCCCCCTTACACCTTGCAAGGATTAGCTTAGGGAGAATGGATTATGGCTTCGTCTCAACCCTCTGACTCGAACACCAAGGCTCTGAGCCGCCGTCAGCTTCTCAAAGTGGGAGCCGCAGCCCTTGGGGGCGGTCTGCTGGCGGCAGGGGGCGCCCAAGCTCAGCGCAAACCCTCTCCCACCCTGATCGTGGCTCAGGGATCCGGCCTGGATCGCGTTTCCTATGCTACCAACTGGTATGCTCAGGCGGAACACGGCGGCTTCTATCAGGCGGTGGCGACCGGCATCTACCGCGAGCATGGCCTGGATGTAACCATCAAGATGGGTGGCCCCGGCATCAACATCACCCAAGTTTTGGCCGGTGGAGCTGCCGAATTTGCCATGGGAGGAAGCACAGGGGTGATCAATGCTGTGCGAGAAGGGATCCCTTTGGTGTGTGTGGCGGCCATTTTTCAAAAAGACCCGCAGATCATCATGGCCCACCCTGGCACCCAGCGCTTTGAAGAGCTCAAGGGCCGGCCTATCTTTGTCTCGAAAGGTGGCCTTGCCACCTACTGGCCCTACCTGAAGGCCCGCTTTGGCTTCACCGACGATCAGGTTCGTCCCTACAACTTCAACCCCGGCCCCTTTTTGGCGGATCCCAGCTCAGCTCAGCAAGGCTATCTGACATCCGAGCCTTTTGCCATCCAACGGGAAGGGGGATTTGAGCCGGTGGTCTTCCTCCTGGCGGATTTGGGCTACAAACCCTA
The DNA here is from genome assembly GCF_047461575.1 of Synechococcus sp. W60.1. NCBI lineage: Bacteria > Bacillati > Cyanobacteriota > Cyanophyceae > Synechococcales > Synechococcaceae > Synechococcus > Synechococcus sp. W60.1. The sequence continues at coordinate 54,446 of NZ_JANSHL010000007.1, forward strand.
TGCCACCACCATTGAAACCCGTCGCCAACTGGTGGAAACCAAGCCCGACTTGGTGGAGCGATTCGTGGATGCCTCTATCAAAGGCTGGTACAGCTTCTTGGAGGATCCCCGTCCGGCCTATCGCTTGATCAAGCAGGACAACCCGGAGATGACCGATGCCCAGTTGGCCTACAGCTTCGAGAAATTGCAGGAGTACGGCATCATCTTGTCCGGCGATGCGTTGGAAAAAGGCATTGGCGCCATGACCGACAAACGCTGGCAAGACTTCTTCGACAGCATGACGGTGGCCGGCGTATTTGAGCCAACCATCAACTACCGGGCTGCCTACACACTGGACTTCGTCAATAAAGGCACTGCCTACTACACTGCCTGACGGACTTCCACCCTTGGCGCTTCTCAGCCCAAGGGATCCCCCCTCGCCCCCAGCCCCTCTTCCACCAAGGGAGAGGGGAACTATAGTCATTTCAAACTAGATTGAGACACCCCCTAAACGCTCCGCGCCACTGCCCTCACCCCCATTCCTTCTCTCAGAGGGAGAAGGGGGCTAGAGGGAAATGTTTCATTCCGGTTTAATTGAGAATGCCAGAACACTGCGTGATCACCTCCCCCAACACCGCCAGCAACACCGGCACCCCCAGACGGATCCCGGAGACCAACAGCGAGATCAAACAAAAAGCTCCAAGTGAAAAGGCGTTCCAGCGAAGCTTGGCCCAGCACTCCATCAACAAATGCAGGCACAGGTGGGAGCAGATTCATCGCAGAACCCGAGAGCCTATCATGGGATCCAGTATGGAATCCATTGTGTCAGCAGCGCAGGGCACTTTAACCCTCTCACCCTCCTCTTCTCTGACAAATCCGGCAGCCAGCCTGACGGGCCCATCCGCTGCTGCGTCAGCAGTAGGGATCACTTTGCCTTGGGCAGCGCAGCGGGATCCCATCCTTGTCCTCGGGGCTGGGCTGATGGGGCGTCTGTTGGCCGCCAGCCTTGTCGAGGTTGGGCATCCTGTCCGCATTGTGGAGGCGGCTCCTGCTGCTGCTGTTGAGAGCAGTGCTGCCCATTTTGCCGCTGCTATGCTGGCTCCCCTAGCCGAGTCTGCCATCGCCGAAGCCAGTGTGGTGGCCCAGGGATACTACGCCCTCTCCCGCTGGCCCGCCCTTCTGGCCAGCCTGCCAGAGCCGGTTTTCTTTCAGCAGGAGGGCACTTTGATCCTCTGGCACCGCCAAGATGCCGGGGAAGCCAAGCGCTTCTCGGCGCTACTGGCCGCTGTGGGGGAACACCTCCCGCATCTCCCCCGCCCTCAGCCGCTGGATGCCCAGGCTATTGCCGAGCTGGAGCCAGCGGTAGCCGGGCGATTTGCGCAGGGCCTGTATCTTCCCCAAGAGGGCCAACTGGACAACCGCCAACTGTTGTCGGCTCTGCTGGCCAAGCTGCGGCAGCACGAGGTGGAGGTGGAGTGGGGTTGCCCTTGGGATCTGAAGCAGGCCCAAGCCTGGCAGCAACAAACCGGAGGCTGGGTTTTGGATTGCCGCGGCCTGGGGGCCCAAAAAGAATGGGGCGGGCCAAGACTGCTGCGCGGAGTTCGGGGTGAGGTGGTGCGCCTGTATGCCCCGGAAGTCTCTTTGCGGCGCCCAACCCGGCTGTTGCACCCTCGCTACCCGATCTACATCGCTCCCAAGCCGGGACACCTGTTCGTAGTGGGAGCCACCGAGATCGAATCTGAGGATCGCTCGCCGGTGAGCGTTCGCTCGGCTTTGGAGTTGCTCAGCGCCGCCTACGCCGTACATCCTGCCTTTGCCGAAGCGCGTATCCTGGAATTGGGCAGCCAATGTCGTCCCACCTTGGCGGATAACCTGCCAGCCGTGGTGGAGCGCTCACCTCGCCTGTTGCAGATCAACGGCCTCTATCGCCATGGCTTTCTGATCTCCCCGGCCATCCACGATGCTGTCTTGGAGTATCTTCACCAGGGCAGTTGTCGCTTGGCTCAGCAGCTTGGGATCCCCTTTCAGGTGCAGGCTGCCCCTTTTTCCGGTGAGTCCCCATTGCCATGCGTGTCTTGATCAACCAAAAGCCTTACGATTTGCCGGAAGGCACCACTTTGGCCGAGGCAGTGGCTCAGGTGGCGGCCAGCGGCCCTTTCGCGGTAGCGGTTAATCTGAAGTTTGTGCCACGTGCGCAGCACGAGCAAACCCGTCTGCAAGAAGGCGACCAGGTGGAGATCGTCACTCCGGTTGCTGGCGGCTAGTGCCCCCCTTGCTTCCTGCTCTGTCCTGACTTTGCCCCGACAATGTCCACCCTTCTCCAGCTTTCCCCCTCCACTTGGGCCAATGAGGATCCCTTGGTGCTCTATGGCCAACCATTGCCCAGCCGTCTGATGTTGGGTACGGCTCGCTACCCTTCGCCGGCCATTTTGGAGCAGGCGGTGGCGCGCGCGCAGCCCTGTTTGTTGACGGTTTCTCTGCGGCGGCAAGGGGCACTGGGGCCAGAAACTTCCCAGAGGTTCTGGGCTCTGTTGCAGAAGATGGGGATCCCAGTTCTGCCCAACACCGCCGGCTGCCACAGCGTGCAGGAGGTGATCACGACGGCGGAGATGGCGCGGGAGGTGTTCGGCACCGACTGGATCAAGCTGGAGTTGATCGGGGATGACTACACGCTGCAGCCGGATCCCGTGCAACTGCCCACTGCTGCTGCTGAGCTGGTCCGGCGCGGCTTTAAGGTGCTGCCCTATAGCACCGACGACCTGGTGCTCTGCCAGCGGCTTTTGGATGCTGGCTGTGAGGTGGTGATGCCCTGGGCGGCCCCCATTGGCACCGGCAAAGGCCCTCTCAACCCCTACAACTTGCGCCTGCTGCGGGAGCGGATCGAGGCGCCGCTGATCGTGGATGCCGGCTTGGGCCTGCCCTCCCATGCCTGCCAGGTGATGGAGTGGGGCTTCGACGGGGTGCTGCTAAACACGGCGGTGGCCTTGGCCCGGGATCCGGTGGCCATGGCCGAGGCCTTTGCAGAAGCGGTGCGCTCAGGCCGCCGAGCTTACCTGGCCGGGGCCATGATCCCTCAGGAAACAGCTCAGCCCAGTACGCCTGTCCTCGGCACTCCCTTTTGGCACCAGGGCTGACTGCCGCTCTCAGGGGTGCAGCTCAGGCGGCAGGCTTTCGCGCCTGGATAACCTGCAGAGCTCCCCCAGCGTGGAGGGTCTGCCGGATGGATTGCCAACCCTGCTGCTGCAAATGCTCGGGCAAGTCCAGCTTGAGTAGCTCCCAGGCGGTCTCGGTTTCAAACAGGGCCAAAAAGAGGGCCAGCCCAGGCCAGATCAAGGGTTGTCGAGGCGCGTGCAGATCCAGGATCAAGAGTCCTCCCCCCGGCTTGAGCACCCGCCACACTTCCCGCAGCACCTGCTCCAAGTCGGCGAGGGACAATTCGTGCAGAGCCAAGCTGGTATGCACCCAATCAAAGCTGGCATTGGGAAAGGGCATATCTTGGGCAAAGGCCTCCACAAACTCCACCTGGGGAAGGCGTTTGCGGGCTGCCGCTAGAGCTTTGGGGGAAGCATCCAGGCCCACCACCTGCTGGCTCAGCTCCGCCAACAGTGGGGTTACTTCAGCCGGGCCACAGCAGAGATCCAACACCCGCTCCTGGGGATGAATCTGGATCCCTTGTAGGGGCAATTTCCGCAGCCGCTCGTATCCCCCCACCGCCAGAGCAGCCCCGCGGCTGATGCTGCGGTAAAGCCAGGGAAAGCGGTAGCTCCAGTCGCGCAGGAAGGTGGCCACAGACAGGGATCCCTCAGGGGCTCTTTCAGCCTACCTAGCCCCTCTCCCAGCAGGGGAGTTGGCCTGGCTATTTTCTTGGCCTATGTGGAACTTTTTCCCGCCGGCAGTCGTCTGGGGCGATGAGCCATCTTAGGCCTTTTCTCCATCCACCTGCTGATGATGACTCAGTTTGAGCTGCCTTCTCCCCCTTCTGGAAGACCTAACCGGCACAGCTTGGTTTGGCTGGTGGTTGCTGCAGGTCTGACGGTCTTGCTCTGGCGGTTTCCCTGGGGTAACTACATCCTCTACCCCTTTACCTTGTTGGCCACCTGGTTTCACGAGATGGGCCATGGTCTGATGGCAGGGCGGTTGGGGGGGGAGTTTCATCGTCTGGAGATCTATCCCGACGGCTCGGGGCTGGCCATTCACAGTGGCGAGCTGTTTTTGGGACGGGTGGGGCAAGCTTTGGTGGCCGCTGCTGGGCCGATGGGGCCGCCGCTGGCTGGGGCCCTGTTCATCCTTGCCTCCCGCCGCCACACCCCAACACGGTTGGGGCGGGTACTTCTGGGATCCCTGCCTGTTGCTATCGACGCTGCTCTGGGTTCGCTCTCCCTTTGGCCTCCTGTTCCTCTTGGGTATGGGTTTGGGGATCCTGGCGGTAGCTCGCTGGGCCTCCCCCTGGCTGCGGGGCTTCGCTGCACAATTTTTGGGGGTGCAGGCCTGTGTGAGCACCTACCACCAGCTTGACTACTTATTTACGGCCTCTGCCGTGATCAACGGGCAGGTGATCCACTCCGATTCCAGCCAGATTGCCCAAAACTTGTTCTTGCCCTACTGGTTTTGGGGAGGGGTGATGGCGGTCTCTTCTTTGGTGCTGCTGATAACCAGCTTGCAGCTGACGTTCCGGGACTAGCCGGCAGGGGGCAAAGCCGCAATTTTGGCAGTGGTTCGTGTTATGTAAAAATCCGTCCTCTATCCCTGCCCAGTCGAGAAAACCGCCGCTACAGTAATGGGCAAGAGGAGTGAGGAGTTGAGGAGTGGAGCATGTGGCGGGATGTTATTGGGCTGGCCCTGGCGGCGACCTTACTGTTGATCAGCAAAACCGCCGCAGATACGCTTGGCCAAGGCCAGGTGCAGACTTTCACCGAACCTGAGCCAACGCCCCATTCTTTTCCGGTGGAGTGAGGTACTCAAGTCTGCTGACGGAAGTCGTAGCGGCGTTGTCGTTTTGTGCAACACTCATTCTAGAGTCTTTGAGGACTCCGTCCGAGTGGCGCGGTCGCAGCAGCGTTGCGGAGCAATAACAGTAGGCTTGGGATCCCTGATGCGCATAGCCCTATTTACGGAGACGTTTCTGCCCAAGGTGGATGGCATCGTTACCCGCCTCTGCCACACGGTGCGTCACCTAACCGCTCGAGGCAACTCGGTGCTCATCGTCGCGCCCCGGGGAGCCCCCCGGCGGTTTGCACGGGCACGGGTCTACGGGATCCCGGGGATGCCGCTGCCTCTGTATCCAGAGTTGAAGCTGGCTGCCCCCGGCCCGGCCATCGGCAAGTTGCTCAGCCGTTTCCGACCGGATGTGATCCACGTGGTGAACCCGGCAGTTTTGGGATTGGGGGGCCTCTACTACAGCCAGACGATGGGGATCCCGCTGGTGGCCTCCTACCATACCCATCTGCCGAAGTATCTGCAGCATTATGGGCTGGGCTTTCTGGAGGGGGTTTTGTGGAATCTCCTGAAGCTGGGGCACAATTTGGCGCGGGTCAATCTTTGCACCTCGACGGCCATGATGCAGGAGCTGAGCGCCCACGGCATTGAGCGGGTGCAGCTGTGGCAGCGAGGAGTGGACACCGAGTTGTTTCATCCCCAGGCGGCTAGTTCAGAAATGCGGGCTCGGCTCACGGCGGGGCAACCGGAACGGCCTCTCTTGCTCTACGTGGGACGGCTTTCGGCTGAGAAGGAAGTAGGGCGGATCCGGGTGTTGCTAGAGCGGATCCCGCAGGCGCGCCTAGCTATTGTGGGGGATGGGCCAGAGCGGGGATCCCTGGAGCAACATTTTGCCGGCTACGATGTGGTGTTTACGGGCTATCTGCAGGGGGAGTCTCTGGCAGCGGCCTTTGCTTCGGCGGATTTGTTCGTGTTCCCCTCCCGCACCGAGACCTTGGGGCTGGTTCTGTTGGAAGCCATGGCTGCCGGTTGTCCGGTGATCGCCCCCCGCTGCGGCGGCATTACCGATGTGGTGGACAGTGGGCGCAATGGCTTTCTGTTCGATCCCAATTCGGATAGCGACTTTGTCCAGGTTACCCAGCAACTGCTCAGCAGTGCCGGGCAGCGGCAGCTCTTCCGACAGCAAGCTCGCCAAGAGGCAGAACGCTGGAGTTGGTCGGCAGCCACCCAACAGTTGGAAGGCTACTACCGGGCTGTTATTGCCGCCGATTAGCGGTGCGGAGCACAGAGTCCCCTACTGGGAAATACTCAGGGCAGAACTCCGTCCTGCTCTCGGGGTTCTCCATAGCACCAGTGCGAACGGCCAGCCTAGGCAGAGACCGGATGATCCCCTTCAATGGCCCGCACTTGCTCCACAAAGAATTCTTCTAGGGATTGCCGTTGCCAATGCAAGTCGGTGACCAGTGCCCCCGCTTGGTTCAAAAGGCTCAGCAACTCCGGTAGGGATCCACTCCATTCCCCCGACCAATGGGATCCCTGAATCGAGAAGTGCTCTAGGCGGTCGCGGAACTGTTCGACGGCGCCACCGTGCCCCTGTACCCGATAGCTTTTGCTCTCTCCCAGCAAGTCATCCAAAGTTCCCTGATGCACCAATTTGCCGCCGATGATCAGGCCGACTCGGTTGCAGATAACTTCCACATCCGCCAGGATATGGCTGTTGAAAAACACCGTTTTGCCCTGCTGCTTGAGGGACAGAATGATCTCGCGCATTTGATAGCGGCCCATGGGATCCAGTCCCGACATCGGCTCATCCAGAAACACCAGCTCTGGGTCGTTGATCAGCGCTTGGGCCATGCCAGTGCGCTGCAGCATGCCCTTGGAGTAGGTGCGCAGTTGTTTTTTGCGGGCCGTATCTATAGAAAGCCCCACCAGCTCCAGCAGTTGCGGGATCCGCTCCTTCAACAGGCTATTGGGCAGACCAAACACCTTGCCGGCAAACTGGAGAAACTCCCATGCCGTCAAGTAATCGTAAAAATAGGGGTTCTCCGGCAAATATCCCACCTGTTGCTTGATGGAGCGATCCCCCAGGGGTTTGCCCAGCAAAGTGCCGCTGCCGCGGGTGGGCTCCACAATGCCCAGTAGGCATTTGATGGTGGTGGTTTTCCCGGCCCCGTTGGGCCCCAGCAGCCCAAAGGTTTCTCCGCGGGCCACAGTCAGAGAAAAATCTTTGAGGGGGCTGACCACCTTGTTCAGCCAAAATCCTGTGCGATAGGTTTTGGTCAGGCCGGTGATGGCAATGACCGGCTCTGGTGCCGCGAACGCTTCTGCTGGGGAAGTGGGGGTCTCGCTCATGGACTCGCTCGTAGGTATGTTGGAGTTGAGGGAGAAAAAGGTGCCGCGAACACCGAGTTAAGGAGCACACAGTCCGCCAGGCGATAGGCTACCCAGCCTAACCTTTAGTTTACCCACAGGCTTTGTCCCAGCCTAGGCTTGCCGCAGCACTTCCGGTAGAGGAAAGGGGCCAGAGCAAACATACTCCGCGTAGGTATCCGCTTCATTCGCAACAGCGGTGCGGTTCCTTTGCCGTAGGCACAGCACTTTGCTCTGACCTCCCTTCAGTAGCATTCTCATCATCTGGGATGATTCTGGGATGATGATTTCCATCGCGTTGGCGGTGCGGAGCAAGAAAATTGAATCCAGAGGTTTTGTGCCTCTGGCCTCTGGGATCCCAGCCGGTGGTGATCATCGGCAACAGTGTTGCAGAGCAATAAGAAAGGAGTGTTTCTTGCTGGATAAGGTGCTTAGGCAGTGGAAGGAGCGGCTGTTGGCTCCAGTGCTGCAAACCCCTCTCCAACAGGTGCATCCCCTAGCCATTACCCTGTCGGGGTTTGCCATGGGCCTGGCCTCTGGCGTGGCGGCAGCTTATGGGGCCTACGGGTGGGGGCTGGGCCTGTGGTTGCTGAACCGGTTTATGGATGGGCTGGACGGCACGTTGGCTCGTCTGCAGGGGCGGCAGAGCGATCTGGGGGGCTACCTGGATATGCTGCTGGACGTGGTGGTCTACGCAGTCGTTCCCCTGGGGCTGGCCTTTCACCAGGGATCCCTGCTGGGCTATGCTTCTCTGGCTCTGATGCTGGCCAGCTTTTACATCAACCTTTGCTCCTGGATGTATTTGGCAGGGCTGTTGGAAAAACGGCGTTCGCGACAGCGTTGCGGAGCAACAAGGACGGATGGCACTGTCGGGGCGGGATCCCTGGATGAACTGACCAGCTTAAGTATGCCGTCGGGGCTTATCGAGGGCAGCGAAACCATCTTTTTCTACGGCTTGTTTTTCCTTTTCCCGGAGTACATGGTGGGCTTGTTTGGGCTGATGGCGATTCTGGTGCTCTTGAGTGCTGTGCAGCGGTTGGTTTGGGCGCTGGGATCGCTTTCTGCTCCAAGGTGAGCCCGGAAAGGGTCTGTTACTATGGCTCCGTCCGGCTGGCGCGAGTTGGGTTACAAGGGTTCCCCATCAGATTTCACCGGGCGAGAGGATCCAAAATAAAAAAGCCATGGAGATCTGTTACCATGACCTCCACCCTCAACCAACGCATTCGCCACTTCTACGATGCCTCCTCCGGCCTCTGGGAGCGGGTGTGGGGGGAGCACATGCACCATGGCTATTACGAGCCAGGCCAAACCGGCAAGGATCGCCGCCAAGCTCAGATTGACTTGATTGATAGGGTTATCCAGTGGGGCCAGATCGGGGATCCCTGCCCTCCCCAGCACATTCTTGATCTTGGCTGTGGCATTGGGGGAAGCAGCTTGGAGTTAGCCCGGCGCTTTGGGGCACAGGTTACGGGCATTACCCTCAGCCCCGTCCAAGCCAAGCGGGCTACGGAGCGCGCCCAAGAGGCCGGCCTGAGCAACAAGGTGCGATTTCAGGTGGCCGATGCCCTGGAGATGCCCTTTGCAGACAACACCTTTGATCTGGTGTGGTCTCTGGAAAGCGGCGAGCACATGCCGGATAAGCGGCAGTTTCTGGCCGAGGGCTGGCGGGTCTTGCAACCGGGCGGGCAAGTGATGGTGGTAACCTGGTGCCACCGCGAGGGATCCCTGAGCCAGCAGGATCAACAGCTTTTGCAGAAAATCTACGAGGTGTACTGCCTGCCCTATGTGATCAGCCTCTCCAGCTACGAGGCTCTGGCCCAACAGGTGGGCTTTGAGCAGGTGCGCAGCGCTGACTGGTCGGAGCGAGTGGCCCCTTTCTGGGATGAGGTGATCGCTTCCGCCCGCGACTGGCGCTGGATCTGGGCTTTGCTGCGCAGCGGCTGGGTTACCGTTCGCGGGGCGCTGGGGCTGGGCCTGATGCGTCAGGCTTATGCCACCGGCTTGCTTCGCTTTGGCCTGCTGACTGGGTTCAAACCTGGGGATCAGCCAAGGTAGGGATCCCTTGCTCTCCTTTGGGAGGAGGGGCGCTTGGGGAAATGGGCTCAAAAGTTGGGCTGGGGCGGTGCTGTGCCGGTGAGTTCCAGATACTTTTGCTTCACCGCCTGAATATCCTGCCACATCAACCACTTGGGGCTGCCAGGGGTGCGGTCTGGGTTGCGCAGCAGATAGGCCGGGTGAAAAATGGGCATACACCAGCGTCCCTGCCACTGGATCCATTCCCCGCGGATCTTGGTGATCCCTCGCTTCTCGCCCAAAAGGGAGCGCACCGAGGTGGCCCCCGTGAGCAGAATAATCCAGGGATCCACCAGGCGAATCTGCTCCAACAGATAGGGACGGCAGGCGTCCATCTCCTCCTGGGTGGGCACGCGGTTGTTAGGGGGGCGGCACTTGACCACATTACAGATGTAGGTGTCCTGCTCGGGATCCAGCCCCACCGAAGCCAGGATTTTATCCAGCAATTGTCCCGACTTGCCCACAAAAGGCAGCCCCTGCAGGTCTTCGCTTTCCCCTGGCCCCTCTCCGATGATTAAAATCCTTGCCTTGGGGTTGCCCCGATGCACCACCACATGGGTACGGCTGGCCGCCAAGTCGCAGCGCTGGCATACCAAACAATGCTGCTTCAGTTGCTCCAAATCCCTGTAAGTGCCGGGGGGGATGGACACCTGGGCCGACAGGGGGATCTGATCCCACTGGGGGAGTGTCTCCTCCGCCGGGGCTGGCGGCTCGATGGGATCGTCAAACAGGCTGGGCTGAAGCTCCGGCGGTTTTTTCTTGGCAGCCATTGCAAGTCGAGGTTTCCTTGTGCAGCGATCTTCGATTGCTCCCCCGCCCTTGTCAAGCTCAAGGCCAACCTGCCGGCAGGGGAGAACCTTTACTCCTTAGTTAAACTGAGAAAACGAAAACTTGCGCCGGCCTTAGCTCGTCTCTACTCCCTGAGCCTGCCATGCTGCTTTTGTCCAAAGAACTGCCCAACCTGAACTACCGTCATACTCTACAGCGCTTCGACGAGGATTGGCGGGATCCCCTCTCTGCCCTGTTGGGCTGGGGGCGCGCTGCCGGTGCCGATTTGGTGGAGATTTTTCTAGAACGGGGCAATTCCATCAGTTGCCTGGCCGAAGATGACGCCATCACCAGCATCACCCCACGACTCTCCACCGGTGCCGGCGTGCGGGTGTTTCGCGGCTTGGCCGACTGCTACGTCAGCACCAACGATCTATCCTTTGCCGGTCTCAAGGCTGCTCTGGAGAAGGGCCTTTCGCTGATGGGCCTCACCCCTCCCGGCCCCACAGCACTGGTCTCTGCCGTCAACCTGGAGATGCTGCAGGACTACGCCGAGCGTCGCCGCAAAGACGGCTGGCTGAAGGAATGTAGCCCGATTGCGGAGATGGGGGAGATCCTGCTCAGAGCCAACGAGCAACTGGGTCGACAAGCCCACCATGTGCAGTCCCGCCGCACCGCCTATTTCCGCGATTGGCAAGAGATCCTGGTGGCCTGCAGCGATGGCACCTTTGTGCGGGATGTGCGCCTCACCCAATCCGTGAGCTCTACGCTGCTCTGTGCCGATGGATCCCATCGCGCCTCTGTCAGTCAACGCTCCGGCGGTACGGGGGATCCCAACTTTTTGCGCCGCTGGGATCTGGAGGCCCATAGCCGGGAACTGGCAGAAGCCGCCGGCCAGATGCTCTATGCCGACTACGTGGAATCCGGCACCTACCCGATTGTGATGTCCAACGCCTTTGGCGGCGTCATTTTCCACGAAGCCTGCGGCCACTTGTTGGAAACCACCCAGATTGAGCGCAAAACCACTCCCTTTGCCGACAAAAAAGGCCAGAAAATTGCCCACAAAAACCTCACCGCCTGGGATGAAGGTCTCTCTGAAGGGGCCTTTGGCAGCCTGGATGTCGACGACGAGGGCATGCCGGTCCAGCGCACTTTGCTAATTGAAAAGGGCATTTTGAAGAACTTCCTGGCCGACCGGGCCGGCTCACTGCGCACCGGCCACCCCCGCACCGGCAGCGGTCGCCGACAGAACTACACCTTTGCCCCTGCCAGCCGTATGCGCAACACTTACATCGCCCCTGGAGATGCAGAGTTGGACGATCTTTTTGCTTCTATCGACAAAGGCATTTACTGCAAGCGTATGGGGGGAGGGAGCGTCGGCCCCACTGGGCAATTTAACTTCGCCGTCGAAGAAGCCTATCTCATCGAAAACGGCAAGATTACCAAACCCCTCAAAGGAGCCACTCTGATCGGAGAAGCCAAAGACATCTTGACCAAAATTTCCATGTGTTCTAAGGACCTCAGCTTGGCAGCTGGGTTCTGTGGCTCTGTAAGTGGCAGCATTTACGTCACCGTCGGGCAGCCCCACATCAAGGTAGATTCCATTACCGTGGGCGGTCGCTAATTCCAGGGATCCACCTCGACATGGCCTATGACAACGTCTGCAAATATCTGGCCGAGCGTTTCCCAGAGCAGTTTGCCCGCTGGCTCATGGGAGAAGTGGCTCGGCTCCGACTCTATCGGAGGTATCCTCACCTATCGGTGCAGCAGGTGGTCATTAGACTTGCGCAAAACGGGGTCGGAGCGAGTTTTCCAGACCTCTTTTCGTCTAGAGAGGCTGAGCCATGAGTTTGATGTCATCCGCCTATGGGAATGTGATTTGAGGGCCGGAGCGGATCGGCAAGCCCTGCTACCGTTTCGGGTTCTAAGCCAGGTGGAAGATCCAGCAGAAACCTTGCGAGAGGTGGTCAGTGAGCTAGAGAGCTTGGCAGACCCCAGTGAGAGAAGGGAATTGGCAGCCGCAACAGCCGTCTTGGCGGGACTAGCATTGGATCGGGGTTTGATTCGACAAATCATGAGGTCTTTGGATATGAGGGAATCGGTGATCTACCAAGAGTGGCGGGCAGAAGCTCTGCGAGAGGGGCTGGAAGAAGGGCGCAAAGAAGGACGCAGAGAAGGACTACAACTGGGCCTGCAACAAGGGCTACAACAAGGATTGCAACAAGGATTACAACAGGGATTGCAACACGGGGAAGCAACGCTGGTCTTGCGGCTGCTCAGGCGGAAGTTGGGATCTCTTGAGCCGGCCCTTGAGAATAAGATTCGGGCTTTGTCAACGTCACAACTGGAGGCGCTGGGGGAAGCTCTGTTGGACTTCAGCAGCAAGGACTACGTCCCGCTGGCGCGATCGGAAGAGTTGACCGCCTGGCTGGCCCGTCAGCTAGAAACCGCAGGAGCCCCGCTCTCTGCCCACAGGGCAAGGGTCGGGAGGAATGTGAGTAAAATGCAATAAGGCTATAACCCAAGTCCTGACCGTTTCTTGCAAGCTCAAGGTGTCCCAGTCGCAAGCCGCCAAATTGGACGAGACATTGGATGCTTTGTCGCTACGCGACGCTAACGCGAACGGCCAAGCCTTGAACTGGGTCAACCAAAACACACCCGAGAAAGTCGTCAACCCACTGAAACTCCAATCCCTGTGCTACTACGAAATCCGTGCCCGTTTCGGCTTGTCCAGTAATTTGGCAAGGACTACGTCCCGCTTACGCGACCAACAGATATGCAGACGGGTAGCGTCTGCTCGCAAGGTGGCACAACAGAAAAACCTCCCGGTCAAAGCGTTCAAGGGTGGCTTCGCTACCTACGACGCTCGTATCTTTTCGTTTCGCGAGAAAGACTGGACGGTGTCGCTCACCACGGTGGAGGGTCGAGAACGCTTTGAGCTGGCGATTGGTCATTACCAGAGAGAACAGTTGGCAGGCTCCAATCCCAAATCGGCCACTCTGGTCAAGCGCAAAGACGGTTCCTACTCCATTCAAATCTGTGTGGAAGCGGAGCCATCCCCACCGCAACGCACGGGTAGAGTGCTGGGGGTGGACTTGGGCAGGACAGATATTGCCCATACGTCAGAGGGGGACAACTGGAATGGACAGCAGTTGAACAGAGTCCGAGACCACTACTCCCGGTTGAGGGCGGTACTCCAACGCAAAGCCAGTAAGGGCACACGCAGTTCGCGGCGCAGATGCAGAGAACTGTTGCAACGGCTGTCTGGTAAGGAGAGACGCTTTCAGTCGCGTCAGCGTTGCGTAGCAAAAACGTGGGTCAATCATCGCATCTCTAAAGCTATTGTTTCTAGGGCAAAGGCCACAAATAGCGCTATTGCTTTAGAGGACTTGACAGGGATACGGGAGCGTATCAACCAACAACCCCGCAGCAAAGCCGAGCGGCGCAGGGCCAACAGTTGGGCGTTCTACCAACTGAGGCAGTTTCTGGAATACAAGGCGAGAGTTGCAGGGGTTTCTCTGATCCTTGTTCCGCCTGCTTATACCTCGCAGACCTGTCACAAGTGTTTGCACATCCATCCCGACCCTGCGCAATCCTATCGCAGTGGGAAGCAGTTTAAGTGTGAGCACTGTGGATGGGAAGGGGATGCGGACTGGAATGGGGCCAACATGATTGCCAAACTTGGGGCTGCTGTAAACCAGCCTAGAGGTCCGTGGTTGGCTTGCCAACTACAGGGCTACCGAAAGCCTGCACTCTTTCGCTTTAGCGGTGCGGAGCGCTCTGCGTCAGCATGAGTGCGGGTAGTTTACTAGAGGCGCTGGATGGCAACAGGAACTTGGGGAGTGGCAATGGTGCAAGTCGAGGTGTTGGCAGAACAGACACAAAGCTGTGCCCGGCGGCTGGGGATCCCTCAGTTTGATCTCTACGGGGCTCAAGTGGATGAAACCAGCGTGCAGGTAGATCATGGAGAACCTCGCCAGGTCAAGGCTTCCCATCGCTGCAGCGTGACGGTGCGGGCCTGGAACGACCAGGGTCAGGTGGGGGTGACCTCCACCACCGATGTGGATGAGGCGGGGCTAGAACTGGCCCTGCAAACGGCCTTTGAAGCCAGCCGTTTTGGCCTGCGGGAACATGCCCCTCAATTCAGCCCAGAAGCCACTCTGCCTATTGCTCAGCCTTGTAACGACAAAGGGCCGTTGGCTTTGGCTGGCGACTTGTTGGAACAGTTGGTGGCTGCTGAAAAGGCACTGCTGGGATCCCATCCCGCCATTCAGGGGGTGCCCTACAACGGCCTAGCGCAGCGGCAAATCAACCGCTTCTACCTCAACAGCCACCAAGCCCTACGACAAGAGGAGCATACCCTCGCTTCGGTTTTTCTCTACAGCAAGGCAGAGCAAGAAGGTCGCAAACCCCGCAGCGCCGGAGCCATGCGAGTGGCTCGCAGCCTGGATGAGTTGGATATCCAGGGTTGTGTGCAGGAAGCTGCTGAGAAACTGATTAGCCATCTGGAGTACGAGCGGATCCCTTCTGGAAAATACACAGTGGTCTTTTCCGGAGAAGCCTTTTTGAGTTTGTTGGGCGCCTTCTCCAATGTGTTCAATGCCCAAAACATTTTGGACAACCAAAGCCTGTCCACCCCAGAATCCCTGGGCAAGACCATTGCCTCGCCTCTTCTGTCGGTGTGTGACGATGCCCTACACCCGACCAATGTGGGAGCGATCAGCTTTGATGGAGAAGGCACCCCCACCCGCCGTGTCCCCCTCATCACCAATGGGGTCTTGACCCACTTTTTGCACAGCGCCGGTACGGCTAAGCGCCTAGGAGCCAAGCCCACTGGCCATGCCAACATCGGCGCCAAGGTCACAGTTGCCGCCCACTACTACCATGTATTTGCCGGGGCACCGCCGGAGAGCACCTATGACTTGGCTACGGCTGAAAATGTAGTTTGGATTGATGAGCTGCAAGCGCTTCATGCCGGCGTTAAGCCCCTACAGGGATCCTTCTCCCTGCCGTTTCAGGGGTGGTGGGTACGCCAAGGAGAACGCATCAGCATCGAAGCGGCCACGGTGGCCGGAGACTTCCTGGAGCTGTTGAAGTCGATTTTCTACGTCGAGCCCGAGCCGCAAGTCACACCCGGTGGGCTGTGTCCCCGCATTTGGGTTGCCGATCTCTCCATTACCGGGCAATAACCTCACTTCAAACTCATGAAACTGACCCGCATCGACCTCAACAGTTGGCTCATCCACACCCGGGAGCAAACCTTCCTATTGGATCCGTGGCTGGTGGATCCCCTGGTGTTTCTGGGGATCCCCTGGTTCATCCGCCTGGAGCACCGCCAGCCGCTCCCTTTTACGCCGGAGACCTTGCCCAAAATCGACGGGATCCTCCTCAGCCAAGCCCAGCCGGATCACTGCCACCCACCAACGTTGCAGCGCCTGGATAAGCGGATCCCCGTTTTGGCCTCGCCGGCTGCAGCCAGAGTCGTGAAGAGTCTAGGATTTGCAACGGTTCAGGCTCTGGATCCCTGGCAGTCTGTTCGCTGGGGGGATCTGCGGGTCACAGCCATTCCCGGTGCGCCCCTAGGGCCTGTCCGTGAGCTGGGCTATCTGCTGGAAGAGGTGCCCTCTCAGACACGGCTTTACTACGAGCCTCATCTGTCCCAGCCGGATGTCCGCCCGCGGCTGCAGCAGGAGTTTGGCTCCATCCATACCCTACTGATTCCGGTGGTGGGGCAGATCTTTCCCCTCTTGGGAGAGGTGATCATGGGGCCAGAGCGGGCCCTGGAGGTGGTGGCAGCCCTACGCCCCCAGCAGGTGATCCCTACGGCGATGGGAGAGGTGGACTACCACGGGTGGTTTGCCGCCCAGATCCGCCCCTTGGGCAGCCTGCAGGAGTTTCGAGAAAAGCTGGCAGCCTTGAATGCCGCCACGTCCCAATCTATCCGGTTGTGTTGCCCTGCCCCTGGGGAAACGGTGTCTCTTTCTGTCGTGGCCAAGACATGAGCCTTCCTTCCCAAGCCCCGCCTAGCGCCGATCTGGTGGCCATCTTGCGGGCAGATTACGCTCGCTTTCCCCGGGATCAGACCTATGCGATCTACGACCCGCAGGTTTACTTCCGGGATCCCCTCAACGAGTTTCGCGGCTTGGATCGCTATCGCCGCATGATCGAGGGGATAGGGCGTTGGATAGAGGATATCCGTCTCGAGCTGCAGGATATTCGACAAACCGGCAGCCAGATCCGCACCGAGTGGATCCTAAGCGGTTCTTTGGCTTTGCCTTGGCGTCCCCGCCTGTGCATCCCCGGCTGGACAGAGATGCAGATCAATGAGACGGGGTTGATCGGATCCCATATTGACTACTGGCGATGCTCTCACTGGGAAGTGCTGCTGCAAATGTTTCGGCCTGGGGATCCCAAAGGATCTCATTGATGGCTTCCATCCTCTGCTAGGATCACAAAGCTGACTTTTTAGCCCTCCTGGAAAGTCGCCCCTGTTCTCAATCTGGAGAGATGGCCGAGTGGTCGAAGGCGCAGCACTGGAAATGCTGTGTGGGGCAACTCACCGTGGGTTCGAATCCCACTCTCTCCGTAATCCGATAACGTCCACTGAAGTCCAGAAAGCTCTTACCCAGCAAGGCTTCTGGGCTTTTTAGTGTCCACGATAGACCGGGGAAACCCACTGTAATCCAGGCTAAAGTGGGACACAATAGGGGATATAACAGACGGGGTGGGACATGGCCCTGTCAGAGATGGCCATTCGGAATGCCAAACTCAAGGACAAGCCGTACCAGTTGCCGAATAGAGAAGCAAGGCCATCCTGCCTGCCGAAGTTTTTGCCGAACCAGCTGACTATAGACTAACGGCCAACCGTAGGACGATGCCGACAAGAGCTACGGTGGCAGCTCCAATCAAGGCAAAAGCCAGGTTAACCACTTGGGCGCTAGCCTTTTGATAGGTGTCAATTCGTTCTAGGATCACCCGGTTTTCTATCCCCTGCTCAGCCCAACGTCTTTCCTGCTCGGCCCAGCGCTTTGCTTGATCGGCTGCCAGGGCTTCTAGCCGCTCGTTGGTTCTGGAGACATCCTGCCGGAGTCCTTCCACATCCTGTCGGATCTCTTCCACATCTTGCCGGATCTCTTCAATAACACTCAACACATCCCTGAGGGTGGGTTCACCGGCGGGCATCATAGAGCTGCAACCTCACTGAACAGCAAACGGTCTGAGCTCGCTAGATCAACTCGCTCACCGGGAAGCGATCCAGCATTTTTTGGGCTTGACGGGCATTTTCCCGTAACTCTGCCGGCAGATGGGGTACATAAGGGATCTGAGAAAGCAAATCCAGCGTGCGGCGGATCAGGCGCACCAAGTCTCCGGCATCTAGGTTGGTGCTGGCTTCTAGGGTTTCCCAAGGGATCCCTTGCGCCCAATGTTCGACGATCCCGGCCAAGCTGGGCTCAAACCCAATCGGCACATGAAACACCTGGTGTTGGCGTTGGCTGCGGAACAGTTGCCGCCGTAAACCCCGTAACCCGTGCAGCACATCTTCCACCAGTCCTGAGGTGCGCAACCGGCTGTAGATGCCTGAACGGGGAGGCTCTGAGACCAAGGCAGCCACAACTCCGGCCAAATGATGAGGAGCACAGCCCTGGCACTCACCGGAGAGCAGAGCCAGCGCCAGCCAGAGCTCGTTATCCCCCCGCAGCGCAGCCACCACCTCTCCGCTATCGGTAGGTTGATATTCTTGCAGACAGTCGAAATCCTGCAACACCCCCACCAAGGCCATAAATTGCTGCCAGCGCAACTCCTGCACGGAATCGCTTTGCCGCTCCAGGTGCTCGAGGCGCTTGAGCAAGCGCTGGCGTTTTTCTCGCAAACCCAGCAATTTTTTCCCCACTTGGTGAGCGGGATTCTCTCGGATTTGAGCTTCTAGGGCGCGAATTTTTTCCTCTTGGGCTTGGATGTGGGGAAAAGCCAACAGACGCAAGGTGGGATCCGGCTCGGCTTCCCGTTGTTTGAGCAAGTAGCGCAAAATGCGCCGTTCTTCCCGCCGTTGCGCCTGCATTTTCTCATAGCGGGCGATATCTTCGTCGGCAATGCCTCCCAAGAGACGGTCGATCTCCTCCAGCTCGGCGCGCGTGTGCAGGATCTCCTGTTGTTCGGGCAACTTTTGCAACGAGAGCAAATACTGGCCGAAGCTGCGGTTGATCAGATCCCGTGCTGCTTCCAAAGAGTGCTTTTGCAGCAGGTTCAGCACCATGCCATAGGTGGGGGTAAACTGGCTCACCAAGGGATCCGCTCCAGAGGTGGCCAGCCGCGCAGCTTCTTGGGCCCCCTCAAACGGGGATTGCACCGTCACCACATGGCCGATGATGTCCTTGCCCCGCCGTCCGGCTCGGCCCGACATTTGCATGAACTCGGAAGCGGTCAAGAGGCGGTGGCCGTTGTCGGTGCGCTTAGAAAGGGAGGAGATGACAGTTGTGCGGGCGGGCATGTTGATCCCGGCGGCCAAAGTCTCAGTGGCGAAGACCAGCTTCACTAGCCCCTGCTGAAACAGATGCTCCACCAGTCCCTTCCAGGCAGGCAACATGCCGGCATGGTGAGCGGCAATACCCCGGTAAAGGGCATCCAACTGATCTCGGCGGACAGCTTCGGGCGTTTCTCGACAAAAGCGGTCGATCTGCTCAGCCAACTGCTGCCGCTCTTCCTCGCTGGCTACCAAGTCCAGATCCCTTACGCTGGCCACGGCCATATCACAGCCTTTGCGACTGAAGATGAAATAGATGGCCGGCAGCATGTCCCGCTGGCGCAAGTTCTCCACCACCTGCACCATATCCGGCACTCCCCCATAGGGAGACTGACCTGACTTGGGGAGTTTGCTTTTCAGGCGGCGATTGCAAACCCACTGGCCGGACTCGGTTTGCTCCAGCAGGGGGAACAGCCCTTTGCGATTGGCAAAGTGAAATTGCAGCGGCACCGGGCGGTGGTTGGAGTCGATCAGATGGGTGGGGCCATGCACCTGGTTCATCCAATCGGTGAGCTGGTCGCTGTTGGCCAGGGTGGCAGAAAGGGCAATGAGCTGGATCGTGGGGGGGCAGTAGATGATTGCTTCTTCCCAGACGGTGCCCCGCTGCTGGTCGTTCATGTAATGGCATTCGTCCAGGATCACCGCCTGCACCTCTCGCAAGGGATCCCGACTCAGGGCCTCCGCCTCCTCCCAAGGTTCCATCCCATCGCCGGAGGCTCCTCTCTGAACGGCCAGAGAGAGCGGCGTGCCATAGAGCATGTTGCGGAAGATCTCGGTGGTCATCACCAAGATCGGCGCCTCCCGGTTGATGGAGATGTCGCCGGTGAGCAGGCCAACCTGTTCTGGGCCGAATTGCTGGCCAAAATCCCGGAACTTTTGGTTGGAGAGGGCCTTCAGGGGCGTTGTATAGAAAACCCGCTTGCCCTGGGATAGGGCCCGATAGATGGCATACTCTCCGATCAGGGTCTTGCCGGATCCCGTGGGAGCACAGACCACCACCGATTCCCCAGCAGCCAGAACCTGAATGGCTCGGATCTGAAAGTCGTCCAGCTCGAAGGGGAAAAGCTGCCGCAACTCGTCCAGCAAATCGGTTGCCGGGGAGAGAAGCGCACTCATGGGATCCAAATCAACATTGGGAAACCTGGAAACCCGCCCAATTCACTGCTTCCTGTGGGTTGTACCTTCTAGGATACAAGCTTTCTTGGGGCGTCGACTGCTCCCCTGCAAAAAGCGCCAGTTACTCTGCTTCTTTGGATCAAGAACAGCAGCTCAAGCAAGTGCTAAAATGGGGTGCCGTTGCCGGATGCTATCGTGCTGGTCGTCATCGACAACTACGACAGCTTTACCTACAACTTGGTGCAGTACCTGGGGGAGTTGGGAGCTCAGCTTCAGGTTTTTCGCAATGACCAGCTCTCCGTTGACGACCTGCGCCGAATGCAGCCGCAAGCTGTAGTTATCTCTCCTGGGCCAGGGCGGCCGGAAGATGCCGGGATCTCCCTGGAGTTGATTCGGGAGCTGGGGCCAGAGCTGCCGATTTTGGGGGTTTGTCTGGGGCACCAGTGCATTGGCCAGGTCTATGGTGGTCAGATCGTGCGCGCACCTGAGCTGATGCATGGCAAAACCTCGCTCATTTACCATCGAGGGGTGGGGGTGTTTGAGGGGTTGAGCCAGCCTTTCACGGCCACCCGCTACCACAGCTTGGTGATCGAGCCTTCTACGTGTCCTGACGAGCTGGAGGTGACGGCTCAAACAGGCGATGGGATCATCATGGGGGTACGCCACCGCCGCTATCCCCACGTTCAGGGCGTGCAGTTCCACCCGGAGAGCATCTTGACTGCAGAGGGCAAGCGCTTGTTGAGCAACTTCCTGCGCAGCGCCAAAGCCTCAACTGCTGCTCAGCCCAATGTTTCGCAGAAACCTCAGGAAACCGTTGCCGTTGTTACATCAGGGATCCCCACTCCATGAAGCGTCGCCAGCTTCTGCAAGCCAGCGCTGGGCTGCTGGGATCGATGGCCGTGAACCTGGCCAGAGGGCGCAAAGCGGGCGCTCAGACAGCGCCGGCACAAGGTTCGGAAACGCCAATAACCCCAGGGTCTATAGAGTTCACTCCCGGCTCCAGCTCGCAGGGGCTGCAACTGACTTGGCTGCACCACAGTTGTGTTTTGTTCGAGGGGGAGGGCCGACGGTTTCTGGTCAACCCGTTTCGGCCGGCGGGTTGTACGGCTGGCTATCCTGCTCCACGAGTTGCTGCCGATCTGGTGTTGCTCAGCAGCCGCTTGTTGGATGAGGGTGCTTTGGATGTGGTGCCCGGCAACCCCAAGGTGCTGTTTCAGCCGGGAGACTATCTGATCGACGGGATCCGGGTGCAAGGAGTACGCATGCCCCGTGGCCCTCGCTTTGGCGTAAATGTGGGTTGGCGCTGGCGCATGGCTGGGATCGACATTGTCCATTTGGGAGGGGCGCTGCAGCCAATTACGCGGGAGCAGTCCATCCTGCTTGCTCGTCCCGACCTGTTGCTGGTGCCAGTGGGGGGTGGGCCGAAAAATTACGATCCTGCCGGGGCCAAGGCGGCCATTGAGGCGCTGCAGCCCAAGCTGGTCATCCCCACCATGTATCGCACGGCCGCCGCCGAGGAATCCCAATGCGAGCTGCTGCCGCTGCAGGAGTTTTTGCGTCTCTTCCCCGCTGCTGCCCCGCAACCTGCCCTCAGCAACCCGTTGCTGCTCTCGGCCCAGGCTCTGCCCAGGCAGGGGCTCGCCATCCTTTTCTTTGAGGAATAGGGCTATGCGAGGTCAGGTCCTAAAAATCGCTGTCGGACTGGGATCCCTGCTAGTGGGGGGTCTGGGATTCTATGGATACTCCCTACCAGAAGATCCACAAGCCTTGGCCCAAGCCAACCCGCTGCGGCTGCAACTGGCTCTCTGGCTGGGGAAAGACGCCAACGCCGTCGATGAGCGGGGCAAGACAGCCCTGTTTTTCGTAGAAAGCGGCCTCAACGCCCGTCTTTTGCTGGCAGCGGGGGCGGATCCCAATCAACTAGACCATGGGGGAGCTAGCCCACTGCACCAAGCGGCTCGCCTGGGCAACCCTGAGGTTACGAAAGCCCTGCTCCAGGGAGGGGCGGAGGTGAACGCTCGTTTTGGCGCCGGTGGCCTTCCCCTGCATTTTGCCGCTTGGTCCGGCAACCCAGAGGTCGTTCGGCTGCTGCTGGAACATGGCTCCGAGATCGACGAGCCGGACGGCTACGGCCTCACGCCCCTGCGCATCGCCCAGGATCTGCGCCGCTGGGAAGCTGCAACCCTGTTGTCCCGCTGGCCCCGCTCCGCCTCAACCGACGGGCATACAGATTGATTCCCCTTCTCTACCACCCCAGCACCCAGGCGAAGATCAAAGGCGCCACGATGGTGGCATCCGACTCGATGACAAATTTGGGGGTGTCGATCCCCAATTTGCCCCAGGTGATCTTCTCATTGGGCACTGCCCCCGAGTAGGAACCGTAGCTGGTGGTGGAGTCGCTGATCTGGCAGAAATAGCCCCACAGGGGTACGCCCTGGCGACCCAGATCTTGATGGAGCATGGGCACCACACAAATGGGGAAATCCCCAGCAATGCCGCCGCCAATTTGAAAGAAGCCAATGGAGCACTCCGCCGAGGTGTGCGTGTACCAGTCCGCCAGGTGGATCATGTACTCGATCCCTGTGCGGACGGTATGCACATTGCGGATCTCACCCGTGATGCAGTGGGCGGCATACATGTTGCCGGTGGTGGAGTCCTCCCATCCCGGCACATAGATGGGCAAGTTGGCCTCCATAGCCGCGTAAACCCAAGAATCCCGGGGATTAATTTGGTAGTAGGGCTCCAGCCGGCCGCTGCGCAGGATGCGGTAGATAAACTCGTGCGGGAAGTAGTGTTCCCCGGCCTGGTCGGCAGCCATCCACTCTTCCAAGAGGGCTTTTTCTAGGCGCCGCATCGCCTCCTCTTCGGGAATGCAGGTATCGGTTACCCGGTTCAGGTGCCGCTCCAGCAGCTCCTGCTCCTGCTGCGGGCTAAGATCGCGGTAGTGGGGCACCCGCTCGTAGAAGTCGTGGGCGATGAGGTTGAAGATGTCCTCTTCCAGGTTGGCGCCGGTGCAGGAGATGGCGTGAACCTTACCCTGCCGGATCATCTCAGCTAGGGAAAGGCCCAGCTCTGCTGTGCTCATGGCACCGGCCAAGGTCACCATCATCTTGCCGCCCTTTTCCAGGTGAGCACAATAACCTTTGGCTGCATCCAGCAGCGCGGCTGCGTTGAAGTGGCGAAAATGATGTTGGATAAATTGGCTGACGGGGCTGTTGGTCACGATTTTTCCGGTCACTCTGACCTGGTGAAGCACGATTTTCTAGTCTATCAACTTTAGGGGCGCTGACAAGCTTTGCTTGGGGATACCTTTATCGGTATTGGCAACCATTCCCCTGCAGGTCGGCTGGAGCAGGTTGCGTTGCGAAGCCGGGATCCCATACCGGTTCTCACCCGGCCTTGGCTGAGACAAAGGGATCGCCTGCCCATGTCAGAATGGTGGCGAATCACCGCCCTATATCCGTTCACGCTATCTGTTCACGTTGGGTTCATGCCTCCTGTCAGCACTGTCGAGCCAGCCGAGCCCATTGCCGAAGTCCAATCTCCTGAGCTGGCTTCTTCTCCTGCCGAGCCATTGCCTGGCGCTGTGGACATGTCAGTGCCAACAACGACCGGGATCTCTATGGGATCCCTGCAGCGCTGGTGGGCGCGCTGGAAACAAAAGCTGCGCCTGGAGACCCAGCTGCTCTTTGTGGCCACGCTGGTGGTCTCCTTGGTGGTGAGCAGTTTTACCTTCTGGGCCGTCAGCACTGTGCAGCAGGATGCCCGCTTCAACGAGGCCCGCTTTGGCCGGGATCTGGGGTTGCTTTTGGCGGCCAATGTTGCCCCTCTAATTGCGGAAGATCGCATTGGCGAAGTCGCCCAACTGTCCCGCCAGTACTTTGAGAGCACCAGCAGCATCCGCTATCTGCTCTACGCCGATCCCGAAGGAAACATCTACTACGGGATCCCGTTCTCCAATCAGGAGGTGAAAACCTCCCTCAGCCTTACCCGTCGCATGCAACTGCCGGACAACCGTCCTCCTGCTGAGGGCCAACCGCTGGTGCGCACCCACCTTACCCCTGCTGGGCGGGTGACGGATATTTTCGTCGGCATCTACCATCAGGGCCGCTTTTTGGGCACCCTCGGCTTGGGCATCAATCCCAATCCCGCCCTGGTGCGCTCCACACAATTGGCGCGGGAGGTCTCGATTGGGGTGTTTTTGGCGGTGTGGGTCTTGGCCATCCTGGGAGCGGTGGTCAATGCCCTCACCATCACCTATCCCATCAAAGAGCTGGTCAAAGGTGTCCAGGAGATCACCAAAGGTAACTTCAAGCAGCGCATCGACCTGCCCTTCGGGGGAGAGCTGGCCCAGCTCATCGACAGCTTTAACGAGATGGCGGAGCGGCTGCAAAGCTACGAAGAGCAAAACATCGAGGAACTGGCTGCCGCCAAAGCCAAGTTGGAGACCTTGGTCTTCTCCATCGTCGATGCTGCCATTTTGCTGGATGCCGAGTTGCGGGTGCTGCTGCTCAACCCTGCCGCCTCCCGCATGTTTGGCTGGGAAGGGGATCCCGTTTTGGGCAAACCCCTGCCGGAGCTGTTGCCGGAGGATCTGCAGCAGCAACTGGCCCGCCCCCTGATGCAAATTGCCCGCGGGGATCAAGAAGCAGAGGAAGTTCGCGTCAACCTCACCGGCCCCACCAAGCGTGTTATCCGCATCCTGCTTTCGCCGGTGTCGGATCCACGGCGGCAAAATCTCAAGGGGATCGTGATGACGGTGCAGGACATCACCCGCGAGGCAGAGCTCAACGAAGCCAAGGCCCAATTCATCAGCAACATCAGCCACGAGCTGCGCACCCCCCTCTTCAGCATCAAGTCTTTTATCGAGACCCTCTACGAGTACGGCGAGCAGATGTCCCCCGCCGAGCGGCAGGATTATCTGGAAATTGCCAACCGCGAAACCGACCGCCTCACCCGCCTGGTCAACGATGTTTTGGATTTGTCTCGTCTGGAATCGGGCAAGCAGTACCACTTTGAAGGTGTCGACATCGCGGCAGTGATCGAGCAGACTTTGCGCACCCACCAACTGCAGGCCCGCGACAAAGGGATCCAGCTGCGCAAGTTCGTCGATCCGGATCTGCCGCTGGTCTGGGGCAACTACGATCTGCTGCTGCAGGTGATGACCAATCTCCTGGGCAATGCCCTCAAGTTCACCCCCTCAGGGGGCCTGGTGACGGTACATGCCCACCTGGTGGTTCAGGCGGATGGATCCCCGCAGGCAGTGCGGGTGGCGGTGGCCGATACAGGCATTGGCATTGCCCCAGAAGATCAGGAGCGGATTTTCGACCGCTTTTTCCGTGTCGAGAACCGGGTCCACACCCTAGAGGGCACCGGCCTGGGGTTGGCCATCGTGCGCAACATCCTGGAGAAACATCGAACCCGCATCTGCCTGGAGAGCAAGCTAGAACAGGGATCCACCTTCTGGTTCGACCTGCACCTGTACACTGAAGAGGGACCGCTGGAGTTCGAGGTTCAGCCAGCCGAGACGGATCCCCCCAGTTGCGCTTGGCGGGAGCACTCCCATCAACGCTGAGGATATGAAGGGCATACCGGCCATTTTTTGGGGGTTGGGCCTCAGTTTCGCATTTTTGTGCCACACTGGTGACCTCTACCACCACACAGGGGGGCTGGGCAACCCGCTGTTGGCCACCGGCGAAAACGTCACTTCTCTGCTGCTGGCGGTGGTGGCGGTGCTGGCCCCTTGGCTGGCAGTGCTGCTGATGGGTTTGCTGGTGTACTGGCTGGGCAAACGGGCGTTGAAACTGGGGTTCCGCAGCAGAAATGCCGCTCCCAAGTCTCAGGGATCCCCGCCGACGGCTGTTCTACACTGGAGAAGGTTTTAACTGGATGGTTTTGCCATGCCGCCTCGCTGGCCCCGGAAGCCCTCCCGTCGGGATCCCGAATTTCGCAAGCTGGATGATCGCTATACCTATGCCGCCCACCTGTCTGTTTTCCTCTGTAGCGGGTCTGGGCTGGTGTTTTTTCAGCAACTGTACCGCGCGGATTGGCCGTGGCTGGTGCCCCTGTTGGGCTGGTGGGCTTTGGGGCTAGGGATCCACAGCTTCTGGATCTTTTTTGTGGCCCGCTATCCCGTCGAGGCCGGCTTTGGGGAGCTCACTCCCGGCGCGCACGAAAACCCAACAGCCGCGGAGACGGATCCCTCAGGGGCCAGCTAAGACTCAGAGGGTGGACAACCCGATTGCTCATGGTGCTCAACCGGAGGGGGCAGAAGAGCCACCTTGTCGTCGTTGTCGCTGCAGCAGCAGGGGGGAGAGGTCGCTCTCGTCGTAAATATCCCCCACCAGCTCCTCCAAAATGTCTTCCAGCGTGATGAGGCCGGTGGTGCCGCCGAACTCATCCACCACAATCCCCAGGTGTTGGCGAGAGCGCAGCATTTCCTTGAGCAACAAGCTGACCCGCTTGGTGTCCGGCACAAAAAAAGGCGGTGCCATCGCCTGGGTCACTTCGGCATTGCCTTTTTGATCCAGATGGCGCAGGGCTTGCTTGAGGTGGATAATGCCGACGATCTCGTCCTTGGATTCTCCCTGCACGGGGATGCGCGAGTAGCCCGTTTCCAAACAGAGCTTCACCACATCCTGCAGTGTTTTGTCGTGGGAGATGGTCTCCATTTTAACTCTGGGCTTGGCCACGTCCCGCGCCTGCAGCAAGTCCAAGGCCAAGGCCCCACGGAACAGCCGCCGTTTTTGCCAATCCAGCAGCCCCCGCTGCCCCAACACATCGATCAGCAGCTCCAAATCCTTGAGAGAAGCGGTGGCCGTCAGGGGGGAGAATTCCAATAGATTGAAGAGCCTGCTGACAACCCACTCAAAAGCGTCGCTAAAAGGGCGCAGCAGCACCGATAGGACATGAACAGGCCGCACCACCCAGCGGAACACCCCTAGCGGATGGCTCACCGCTAAAGACTTTGGGGCTACTTCTCCAAAGAGGAGCACCACAATTGTGGTGGGCACGGTGGCGGCCAAAGCTCCAATCTGGGTTCCCAACAGTTCAATGGAGAGGGTTGTGGCCAGAGCAGCAATGCCGATGTTGACAAAGTTGTTCACCAGCAACAGGGTGGTGATCAGCCGCGAGCGCTGTTGTTGGGCCAGTCGATACAAGCCCTGTGGATCCCCTTGTTCTTCGATCAGAGATTCCAGGCGCAGGTTGTCCATGGCCGTGATGGCGGTTTCGGCCCCAGAGCAAGCTCCTGAGAGGAGCAGCAAAAAGGCCAAGAGGAAGACATTAACCATAGCGCTCCGTTACGGGATATGGGTGGCGTCGAAGGACTAAACCCAAGCTGCTCAAGCCAGTCAGCTCCTCGAAGATCTTATTCATCCCGTTGATTTGTTCTTGATTGAGTTAAGGCTACTGATCGAAATGGGCGGAGCCGGATCGCTCCAAAAGTTGCCGGTACAACATGACAATCTTGTCTTGCACCTCGGATTGGCTCAGGTGATCTGTGTCGATCAAGATGGCATCGGGGGCAGGCCGCAAAGGAGAAATCAGCCGTTCGCTGTCGCAGCGATCCCGCTGCTCGATTTGCGCTTTCAATTCTTCGAGAGGCACCATTTGCCCTTGGGCTTGGAGTTGGTGTTGCCGACGCTGCGCCCGCTCCCCAACAGAAGCGGTCAAGAAAACCTTCAGCTCTGCATCAGGAAAGACGTGGGTGCCGATATCCCGCCCCTCCAAGACAGCACCGCCATCCCGGCCAATGCTGCGTTGCCGCTTCACCAGCTCCTGGCGTACTCCCGGCACTGCCGCCACGTGAGAGACCCAGCGGGTCACTTCCGGAGAGCGAATGGCCTGGGTAATTTCTTCGCCATCGGCCCAGATGCGGGTCGGCTCTGTCGAAGAGGTGCCACTTTGCAGGGTGAGCTGGGTTTGGGCGGCCAGTTGGGTGAGTTGCTTGGCATCGTCCAAAGGGATCCCCCGTTGCAGTGCCAGCCAGGTGATGGCTCGATACATGGCCCCCGTGTCCAAGTACAAAAGCTGCAGCTGGGCGGCTACTGCCCGCGCCACGGTGGATTTTCCGGCTCCAGCCGGGCCGTCGATGGCAATCAGCGGGCGACGCGGGGGAGAGGTCGTGCCGGAAGAGGGCGGTGCCGCATGCTGGGCTCTCTCCGGCGAGGGATCCCCTTGCTCTGGGGAAAGGAGCAGGTTGTCGATCAGGCGAGTCTGCCCCACATAGGCAGCAATGGCCAGCAGGCCCTTGTCTTCCACCCGCGGCAGCGGCTGTAGCGTTTGGGGATCCACCAATTCCAGGTACTGCAGTTGCAGCTCTGGGGTATGCTCCAGCTCAGCACGGGCGGCGGCAAGGATCCCTTCTGCTGAGGGATCCCCGGCCTGCCAATGGTCATATCCCCGACGCAAGGCCCGGTACAGCCCGGCAGCCACCTGTCGTTCAGCAGCAGAAAGGTAGCGGTTGCGGGAGCTACAGGCGAGGCCATCGGCTTCTCGCACCGTGGGGCAGGGAACAATCGTGGTGGGTATTTGCAGATCCCGAACCAAACGCTGAATGATCGCCAGTTGCTGGGCGTCTTTTTGGCCGAAGTAGGCCCGCTGCGGCTGCACCAGGTTCAGCAGTTGCAGCACAATGGTGGCTACACCGCGAAAGTGGCCAGGTCGGTGGGGGGCGCAGAGGGTCTGCAGAAGGGATTCGGGGGGCATGACCCAGGTGCGGTCGCTTCCGGTTGCGGGGTCGGCTCCCATCTCTTGCGGGTCAGGGGCAAAGACCACATCCACACCTGCTGCCTCGCACAAAGCTCGGTCTCCCTCTTCGTCGCGGGGATAGCGATCCCAGTCTTCGTTGGGGCCAAATTGCAGCGGATTGACGAAGATGCTGACCACCGTGTGGTCACACTCCTGGCAGCAGCGGCGAATCAAGCTGAGATGCCCCTCGTGCAGGGATCCCATCGTGGGCACCAAGCCGATGGTGGATCCCCGCCAATTGGCTACCTGCTCCCGCAAAGCAGCGACTGTGCGCAGCCAGTGCATCGCCATGCTACCTCAATCTCTCTCTCCCCTATGGGTTTTCTCCAACCCGCCCAAAGGCTGCTCCTACAGGCCGATCTTGTTGCTGCGTTGATACTGCCTGTAGGCTGCCACGAACAAGCCCGCCAAGGTGACCACCACCATTCCCAACACGATCCCCAACAAAATCGGCTCGATCACAACACAGACCTCCCAGTTCAAACCTAGATCATGATAAGCCAAGCCCAAACCTATCCTCACCGTTCCTTGCCAAGGAAATCGAGGGGGGATCCCCTAATAAAATGCAGGGGATCCGCGAAGCCGTTGAGATGGCATACCCATAGCCCATGAGGTCAATTGTCTTGTCCGGGGATGGCGGAGACTTGAAGGAGTGCCTGTCCAAACTGGAAGAGCAACTGCGCCCTTTGGCAGACAAGGCCGTTCCCCTGCTGGTGGCGGACTCGCATCCAGTGCAGGTGTGGGCGGCAGTTTTGACCTGCCAACGCTTGGGGATCCCGCTGTTCCTGGGTAATCCCCACTGGGGAGAACGGGAATGGGGACAGGCTTTGGCGGATATGGGATCCGGCTGGTGCTGGCGCCAGGGACGGCTGGAAGGGGATCCCGCCCCCTTGAATCCGCGCCTGCGAGAGTTGCGGGAAGTTTTGCCCAGCTCCCATTGGCCGTTGATCGGCATCCCCACCGGTGGCTCCGGCGGCCAGATAAAATGGGCCATGCACTCTTGGCTGACCCTCAGTGCCTCGGCCAAAGCCCACCAACAGCACTTTGCCGTCGGGCCTGTACACAGCTATTGCCTTCTGCCCTTGTACCACGTCAGCGGCTTGATGCAGGCAGTCCGCTCCTGGCTGAGCGGTGGGCAGTGGGTTGTCTGGGATTGGAAACGGCAACAGCAGGCCAAGGCTTGGGATCCCCCTTTGCCGGGGAGCTTTCTATCGCTGGTGCCCACTCAGTTACAACGGCTGTTGCTCAGCGCCCATCCGGGAGTTTTGGAGAGCCTGCGCCAATTTCGGGCCATTTTGGTCGGCGGTGGCCCCACCTGGCCCAGCTTGCGGCAACAGGCCCGGCAACTTCACCTTCCCCTTGCCCTCACCTACGGTATGACCGAGACCGCCTCCCAGGTGTGTACGTTACTGCCAGAAGCCTTTTGGCAAGGGAGCGACAGTCTGGGTCGGCCTCTGCCCCACGCCACGCTCCAGATCCGCAGCGAAAAAGGGGATCCCCTGCCCAGCCATGCTGTGGGCTACATTCACATTCAGGCAGAGTCGCTGGCACTGGGCTACTACCCGCACCTAAGTGCTACGCACCGCTTACGCGAAGGGCAACAGCAAGGCTTTACCCCCGGCGATTTGGGCTATCTAGACCGACAGGGATCCCTCTATTGGTTAGGTCGAGCCGATGACCTAATCCTAACCGGCGGGGAAAAGGTGATGGCTGCAGAAGTGGAAGGGGAGATCCGAGCCAGCGGCTGGGTGGAAGATGTGTGCGTGTTGGGCCTACCGGATGCCGAATGGGGGCAGCAGGTGGTGGCGGTGGTCGTCCCCAAAACAGGGATCCCGGCAATCCCCAAAGAGCTGGAAATGCACCTGAAGCAACACCTAAGCCGCCAACTGAGTCCCTTCAAGCACCCCAAGCACTGGCTGTGGTGTACGGGGATCCCGCGCAACCCTCAGGGCAAAGTCAACCGCCAACAACTCCGGCAGTGGGCAGCTCAGACGTTGGGGATCCCAACGCAGGCAAGTTAGCGGGATCCCTCCCGAATGCCCAGACGGGCTAAATCTCGCTTGATTTCAAAGGCCAATTCTCGGTTGTGCGGCTCCGTGGCCAAAGCTTTTCTCAAGTAGGCTTCCGCCTGCTGATAGCGCCCCTCGTAGATCAAATGGTTGCCGAAGCGCTGGTAGGCCAACGCCAAGATGTGGATGGCCTCGCTGGAGTTGGGAAACCGTTTCAGCAGCGCCTCCGCCTGGGCCACCGCCGTGGGCAACTTCCGCTCCCGCCAGGCTGCCTTGACGCGGGCAATCCCCTCCTTGAGCCCTTCCGGATTGGGCTGCTCTGCCGATGAGGGGCCTATGCTGCGAATGACCACCCGCCTTTCGCCGGCAGCAGGAGAGCTGGGTGGAGATTGACGTTGTGCAGATTGACGTTGTGCATCGTAGCGCCGCCGCTGCTCAGGGTCGCTCAGCACTTGGTAGGCTTGGTGGATTTGTTGGAAACGCTCTCGGGATCCCTCCCCTGCCACATCAGGGTGAAACTGCCGCGCCAACCGTCGAAACGCCTGTTTAATCTCTTCAATGTCCGCTGCAGGAGATAGGTTCAGGATCGCGTAGTAATCCATAAACGGTGGCGCAACTAAGGGATCGGGAAAAGACCTGGCCAAAAACCAGCTCTAGTCTATCGCTGCGGCCCCGGCTTGACCAAGGGATCCCACCAAGCGCTTGGTTCTCCCGCTTCCCTCAGCAGCAGGGATCCAGTGTTAGACTTTGCCCAAGTTGTTTGGAGCCTCCATTCCGGCCTATCGAGGATCCCTTCCTGTTGCCCAACTTCATTGCAACTTTTTTATTTCTATCTGTTATGAGTGAAGCGCTTCATCAAGCTCTTGCCAATCGAGATCTAAAACAATTATTGACCCATTTGCAGCGGGGGGAAGATGTGAATGCTGTCGATGCTCAGGGAATGACTTTGCTTCATAAAGCGACACTCCTTGGCGATTTGGAACTGCTGGACTTGCTCTTAGTATATGGCGCCTCCCCCAATGCCTTAGATCCCACAGGTGCTACCCCTCTCCATTTGGCTGCCGACAGCGGTCAGGTCAAGCTGGTGGAGCGTCTCTTGAGGGCAGGCAGTGATATCAATCTCCCAGATAACCATGGCTATACCCCTCTCCAGCGGGCTGCTTTAACCGATCAGGCGGAGGTAATCGGTCTGCTCATCCAGAAGGGAGCCAACACCGGTCGTGTTCTCCACTGGGCCACAGCCACCGGTCGAAAAAGCATTCTGGCCCGCCTACTATCCAAGGGAGCGCCGGTGGATGCCACTGACGAAACAGGCCGAACCCCTCTGCATGAAGCCGCCACCCGAGGGGATTTGGGCATCGCTCGCTTTCTGCTCTTGTACGGGGCCAATGCCAATGCGCGCAACCGATTCGGGGCGACACCGATGCACTGGGCTGCTTGGGAAGGACACATCGAAATCCTGGAGCTTTTGCTGGAAAATGGAGCCGAACTAAACCCTCGCAATGAAGATGGGCATACCCCCTTAGCCTATGCACAAAAACGCCAACACAGGCTGGCTGCTCAATGGTTACAAGATCGAGGAGCAACTCTTTAGCTTGGTATCAAGTTTGGCATAGAGAGTAAAACAAAAGTTAATGAAAATGCTGCTATTTCAAGTCATAGGGTATTTGGTCTTCCTCCCTTCTCGTGAGATGGGGTTTGAGAGTGAGGGTAACCCCTACAGAAAAAAGGAGAGAGGCTGTTAGGCTTTCCTCCCTCCAGTCTCTTCGTCGCGGTTAGCGTTAACGCCAGCTAGATTCTAACTGATTCTTCCACCTGATTCAACTTTTTTCTAGAGTTTCTCTTGAGCCCAACATAAATTTTTGAACGACAAAACAAGACATAGGACAGACAGTTTGTCCCAAAAGGTTGGTCTTTTTCCTTAGCTTCTGACAAGTTTGCAAAGGAAACTAGAGCAGCAATCTTTGTATTCGGTCTTGTCTTCCGGTTCCCGAAGCCAGATTGCCCCCTTCCAAAGCCATAACCCTCAGCCGCTGTTGCTCCTTTACACTGCCACCTCCACAGATTGACATGAGCAAGCAAAAAATCTCTCTATCAACTGATTCTGACTCTCATTAGCACAGAACCTTACTTAGCCTTGGAGAGGAGAAAAAGGGATCCCTGCTGACGCAGATGGCCAGCTCTGCCAGCACAGGATCCCTGCCGCATCCAAGACAAGAGAGGAAGACTGATGGATATGACTCCACCACTCAACTGAGTAACAGCATAGCTTTATTGAGATTAAATCGCAATACCTAGCCAACGTAAGAGGAAATGTTCTTGACAAAACTGCTTCAAGTAGTCGTTTCAAGTTAGGGTGAGACGCTTGGGCTACTGAGGAGAGCCTTCTGATTCCCTGTATTCAAGGCTTTAGGTATGGGTGCAGTGTCCCAGTTTGAATCGAAATGGCCACAAGCAGAGTACCTGGGCTAAAGGGTAATTGGCCAAGATTTGCAGTTTCAGCCCTCTTGAGAGGATAGGTCGCGGAGTTGTGGGCACAGCACAGGTTCAAGGGGGGGTGAGGGGCTGATAGCAGTCGTGGTTCTTATTACCCTCTATTTCAACTGCTCGCGTAGCGGGCCGGAGGCCTTAGCAGGAAGCAACCGGTCGTTTGTTTCACCTTGACGGTGAGATAAATGACTACGCGTTGCGGAACAGTAGGTAACCTCACTGCCATTCAAATGCCGTGGCGGGCGAAAAATCAAACCTTGGCCCAATGGATCCCTAGCCACGATAGCTGAGTCGCCTGGCAGGAGATCGAACCTGACGGCGTTTTCTGCGCCAGCGTTTCCAGCGGGAGACCATCCAGTCGCTTAGGCTG
Source organism: Synechococcus sp. W60.1 (assembly GCF_047461575.1). Lineage (NCBI taxonomy): Bacteria > Bacillati > Cyanobacteriota > Cyanophyceae > Synechococcales > Synechococcaceae > Synechococcus > Synechococcus sp. W60.1. Next base: position 87,828 of record NZ_JANSHL010000007.1, read on the forward strand.
TGGTTCACCGATCCCAGTTCCAACCCCATCCCAATCCAAAAGAGCATCTCGGCGTGAACTTGCAGCAATTGCCAGAGATCGCTGCCCCACACCCAGGGTTGCCACATCCACCAGCCCAACCGGGATCCCAGCCAAGCCCCCAGCAGGCCAGCTCCTCCTGCCCATAGGCTCAAGTACAGTACCCGCACGGCGGTGCCCACAATCGGCCCATGAGACCAAAAGGAGCGATGCCGCATCCACTTGCGGTAGGGCAGCCAAATCCAGCGCAAGAACAGCCAGCGTTGATACTGTCGGGAACAGGTGTCCAGATCTCCAGAAAACATCAGGCCGCTGAACAGATAGGCGGATCCCACAGCCAGGGCAACTGTGGTGCTGTTCCCCAACACACCGGCGGCTAGGGTGATGCCGGGGGCCGTCCAGAGGGTAATGCGATCGTGGGTGGATCCCAGCGGCATAAAGCCAGAGCAACAGTACACGACTGCGGCTCAGTCTACCCGCAAGCAAAGGAGAAAGCCTGCTCCAGCCCTGGGATCGCTCCGCCGGATCTTGAAAAACTTAAGCCTGCTGCTCCCCAGGGATCCCTCGATTCAGGCGATCCAACACCTGCAACTGTCGGTAGAGCATTTCAACCCGTGGCAGATGGATCCCAGCTTGTCGAGCGTACTGCAGTGGGTTGCCGAAGATCACCTGCAGTTCCAGAGGACGTTTGCGCTCATAGTCGATTTTCATGCTGGTGCGGTAGGGGGCCATTTTCTCGGTATTGGTGAGCATTTCTTGGATCAGGGAGTCGGGAAGCAGGCGATCACAAGCTGCAGCTCCCTGTATCACCTCCTGCATCAGCGTTTCCGCCAAAGCACGGGCCTCAGGGTCTCGAATCATTTGCTGAGTATCGGCATTGAACACCACCGAGAGGCCGTTGAAGGGAATATTCCAGACCAGTTTCTGCCAGCGGGCCAACATCAAATCTGGAGAGAGAGAGGTCGGGATCCCTGCCCGTTGAAAATCGGCTTGAACTTGTTGAAGGCGGGGCGTGATCCCTTGGGGGGCATAGCCAGGGCCGTACTCTGCCAGCAGCACCGAACCGTAATCCAGATGGTGAATGTGGCCGGGGCCAACCTTATTGGAGCTGATGAAGCAGAGGCCCCCCATGACCCGCTCTGGGCCAACGCAATCGGCAATCTCGGGTTCCACCCCCAGCCCGTTTTGCAACAAGATCACCACGCCATTCTCGGCCAACACAGGCGGGATCAAGTGCGGCAGAAGCGCATTTTGGGTGGCTTTCAAAGCCACGATCACGCCTTCGCAAGCCGGCATGTCCTCCACGGCTGCGTAGGCATTCACCTGGGGCAAATGAAAATCCCCCCAGCAGGACTGCACCCAGAGGCCGCTTTGGCGAACATGGTCATAGTCGCTGTGCAGCAGAAAATGCACCGAAAAGCCCGCCTGTTGCAATTTCGCCCCATAAAATCCTCCCAAAGCACCCGTACCCAAAACAGCGTAACGGCGAGTTTCCGGCAACCGAGGCATGGCGGCAAGTTTTAGCAGGTCATCCCCAAAATACCGCACCCCAGCGCCGGCTCAGGGTTTAATCTTTGCTGTTTTGTCTATCAACAGTACCCGCTCTTCTGCATCGGTTTCCCGCAGATGGACTCTCACCATTTGCTCCGGTTCTGTGGAAAGCTGACAACCGCAGTAATCGGGCTGGATGGGGAACTGCCGGTGACCCCGGTCGATCAACACCGCCAATCGCACCGTCCGGTCGCCCAAAGTGGTTTAGAGCCTCCAAAGCTGCTCGCACGGTGCGACCGCGAAAGATCACATCATCTACCAGCACCACCTCTTGGCCGGTTAGGTCACGCGGCATTTCGCTGCGATCGGGGGTGCGCAACCCGCCGGCGCTCAAATCGTCGCGGAAAAAAGTGATGTCCAGCTCCCCCACTTGGGGCGGGATCCCCAGCAGAGTGGCAATCCGATCCCGCAGGCGGTAGGCCAGGGGAACTCCCCGGGTGCGAATGCCGATCAACGTCAACTTTTGGAGGTGGGGATGATCCCTGCCGATCGCCTCTGCCAGACCCTCGATCAGCCCGGCCAACTGCTCCGCATCGAAGACCTCGATCTCGGACATGGATCCCTGTCGCCCCCTCGCCAATCGCGGATCTGGTCTGTAGAAGACTTTAACAAAACGCGCGGAATTCCCCACCCTCTGTAGGGTGGGGATGGATAGCGCCACTGGATTTGTGGAGCACTCAGAACTGGGACAGGTGGGGGTAGGATAACGCATATGGCAACCAGAAGGCAGACCTTTCGACTGTATCCCAGCAAAGCTCAGGAAAAGGCTTTGCTCGAGGCTCGTCGTCTGCACTGCTACCTCTACAACGCCTGTGTCAGCCACCGGGAAACCGAGTACAAGCTCCACCGCCGAACGGTGACCTACCTGGAACAGCAGAACCTACTCCCCGAATTCAAGCAGGTGTGGGTGGAGTTTGCCCAACTGAACTCCCAAGCCCTGCAAGCCACCGTCAAGCGGGTGGATTATGCTTACCAACGGTTCTTTCGAGGACTGAGTAGGAAGCCGAGGTTCAAGTCCATTCGCCGGTATTCGGGCTGGACGTATCCTGCCCGGTCGGGGTGGAAGGTCAACAGCACGGGAAAGCATGGCACGGTCACACTCAATGACTTGGGCATTACCCTGAAAATGCGCGGTCAAGCCAAGCATTGGGGCGTGCCAACAACGCTGACTATCGTCTACAAGCCGTCCCGGCGGCAGTGGTTCGCTTCGTTTACGGTTGAGGTTGCCATACCAGAGCCTAAGTTTGGGTCGCAGTCGGATTTGCGATATGAGTCCATCGTTGCCTATGACTTGGGTACAGAGACCGCCCTGACGTTGTTTGACGGGGCGGAGTTTCGGGAGATTGCCAATCCCCGTTTTACTCAACGGAGTGAGGAGAAGATTCGCAGAGTCGCCAGACTGAAGCGCAGAAAGCGTGCCCCTAAAAAGGGCGTAAAGGCTTCCAGGAGATGGAAGAAAATTCACCGGCGGGAAGCGCAACTGCAAGCAAAGGTTGCCCGTCAGCGCAAAGACTGGCAACACAAAGTTACGTCAGAGATAGCTTGTCGTTATGACGTCGGCGTAACGGAGAAGCTGCATGTCAAAGGGATGACCCGCAAGGGTGGGAAGCGCAAGGCAGGGCTAAACAAGTCGATTTTGTCGGTGGGGTTCGGTACATTGAACCAGATGATTACCTACAAAATCGAGCAGAAAGGTGGTTTAGTTCTCATGTTTCCTACGCAAACCCTCAAGCCCTCGCAACGCTGTCCCAAGTGCGGGGCAGTTCACAAGGAGTGGGCGGACTTGAGCAACCGCTATCATGTCTGCTCGGCTTGTGGGTTTGAGGTACCGAGGGATCGGGGTTCGGTGATGGTGATGTACAACGTTGCCACTAATCGGCAACCGGGGTTGGGAACTAGCCTCGTGAGTCTTGGATGCTTCAGCTCTACTTCAAAGTCCTGCGGGTCTATGAAGCAACTGGGGCAGAGGAAGAGACTAAAATCCTGCCGTCAAGGGGATGGGGCATCAGAAACCCCATCCGCCTATGCGGTGGGGTAGTTCATGATAGCCCAACCTGCCGGCGGGATCCCTATCCGGTAAGATAAAACCAGAAGCAATTCCCAAGCCATGGAGGTTTCCTTGAGGGAGGGATCCACGATGTCTGTTGCTTGGCTGGCTTCGGTTCTGGCGAGGCGGTCTTGGCTGAGCCGTTTCCTGCGGGGGATGGTGCTTTGCGGGCTGATACTCTGCCTGGGGGTTACTCCGCTGGGATCCCCGGCCCAGGCAGAGGACTACACCAAACGAGATCTGCAGGGGGTGAGCTTTGCAGGGCAAGACCTGAGCGGCTGGAAGTTTCTCAAGGCCAACCTGCGCCAAAGCGATCTCAGCCATGTGAAGGCGGCAGGGGCAAACCTATTCGGGGCCAATCTCAGCAAAGCCAACTTGCGCGGGGCCGACCTGCGGGGGGCCACTTTGGACATGGCCAACTTACAGGGTGCGGATCTGCGAGAAGCGCAACTGCAGGACAGCATGATGTGGCTGGCCCGAGTCGAAGGGATCCAAATTGATGGGGCCGATTTCACCAATGCCTTAATACGCCAAGACGCCCTCTCCATCCTCTGTGAACGGGCCACCGGCGTTAACCCTGTAACTGGTCGGGCCACCCGCGACACTCTTGAATGTGACTGATCCTCACCCCCGGCTCTTCTCCCAGAGGGAGAGGGGAGATAGGCAGCAGAACCCATCGCCTCACTGCCCTCTGGAATCCGGATTTTAGGAGCTGGGAGCGGCTGCCTCAGAACGGGTGGGCTTGCGTTGAAACTGGCTGAGCAGCGAATTCCAGGCCAAGCGGGCCATCGACAACAGCCAATTCCCCTCCAACTCCCTAAACAAGTCCATGTTCAGCTTGAAGGCATAATTGGCCTCTGCCACAATGCGGTCGATGGTGGCTTGATCCAGCTCCAACGCATCCAGCTGGGCGCGGTAGCGCTGCTTGAATTTGCCCTCATGAGGGATCTGCTCGAAATCGTAGAAGGCCGTTCCTTCCCCCTGCGGCAAGCCCATGGCCCGGCGGGCAATGTTTTTGAGGATTTGACCGCCCGACAGGTCGCCGATGTAGCGGGTGTAGGCGTGAGCGATCAGCAGAAGCGGATCTTTTTCCACCACTTCCCGAATGCGGTTGACATAGACCTGGCAGGCAGGGGAGGGCTTGACCAAAGAGCGCCAGTTGGGGCCAACAAAATAATTTAAATCCTTCTCCAGGCTGGCCTTGCGCCACAGCTCTGGGTAGTAGAGCCGGCCCACCAGGGGGTGCTCTCGCAGTTGGGCAAAGCCTTCTTCCAAAGCGCTGTAGACAAAGTAGAAATTGCCCACGTAGCGGCTGTAGGCCCGCTTATCCACCACTCCCTTCAGGAAACACTTGATAAACACCATGTTCTCGGCCATGGTGTGGGACTGCTTGGTGCCCTCCCGCAACTGGGCCGACAGGCTGTTGTCCCGGTTACTCAAATCATTCTTATTCTGATTGTTGTGGCTTTGACTCACAAAACCCTCCTTGCCAACAAACTGCGCTTCTGGATCACCCGCAAGCCATCCGGAGGTTTCCCCAGCCTGAGAAGCTTTGTAAACCCATTCCTAACCCCTTCTCATGATTGTTGTTGATGGCTCCGCCACAGCCTGCATCAACAGCGTGCATCTCAAAAGCGACGCAAACCGGCGCCAAGTCCACTCTGTCGACCGGCTGAGCCTGTCAGAGCCACCCCTCCGATCCCCAAGGTTGACCGGAAATCCGAGCTGGAGCAGCGGATGATCCGCAAAAACGGTTAAAGATTAGAATAATCTGCTTGAGTGTGAATGGATGTGAACAATCCTTAAGGCATGGCGGAAACCGCCCCTGCCCCGGCAGCCAAAAGGGGATCCCCAGCGGTTTTGCCGAGATTTTCCAAGTGAGCCCTCAAGGGATCCGGACAGCCCCTCGACCTTTGTAACGTTCGTTGACGATCGTTGGCGGGGTTTCTATAATGAGAAGCCTGACTGCAGCGCGACCCCTCCCGAGCAACGCATGACACAATTAGCAGTGCCATCCCCTGTCGCTCCTACCTTTCCTGACCTGGTGGAGATTCAGCGGGAGAGTTTCTTGTGGTTTTTGCGAGAAGGGTTTGAAGAGGAGCTTCTCAGCTTTTCCCCCATCGTCGATTACACCGGCAAGCTGGAACTGCATTTCCTGCCCGAATATCGCCCTGGGGATCCCTCCAAAGGGTATAAGATTAACCGCCCTCGCTACGACCCCGAGGAGGCCAAGCGGCGGGATGCCACCTATCAAGCGCAGATCCGGGTGCCCACTCGCCTGATCAACAAAGAGACCGGCGAGATCAAAGACATGGACGTCTTCATCGGCGAACTGCCCTTGATGACGGATCGGGGCACCTTCATCATCAACGGCGCCGAGCGGGTGATCGTCAACCAAATTGTGCGCAGCCCCGGCGTCTATTACAAATCGGAGCTGGACAAAAACGGGCGTCGCACCTACAGCGCCAGCCTCATCCCCAACCGCGGTGCCTGGCTGAAGTTCGAGACCGACAAAAACGGCCTGGTGTGGGTGCGCATCGACAAAACCCGCAAGCTCTCGGCGGCAGTTCTGCTGAAAGCCTTGGGCCTGAGCGACTCCGAGATTTACGACAACCTGCGCCACCCCGAATTCTTCCAGAAAACCATGGAGAAAGAGGGGCCCTACACCGAAGAAGAAGCCCTAATGGAGCTGTACCGCAAGTTGCGGCCCGGGGAACCCCCCACCGTATCGGGTGGCCAGCAGTTGCTGGAATCCCGCTTCTTCGACCCCAAACGCTACGATTTGGGCCGGGTAGGGCGCTACAAGCTGAACAAAAAGTTAAATTTGAACGTAGCCGAAAGTGTGCGGGTGCTTACCGTCACCGACATTTTGGCCGTCATCGACTACCTGATCAATTTGGAGTACGACATCGGCCATGTGGACGACATCGACCACCTGGGCAACCGCCGCGTGCGCTCCGTGGGCGAGCTGCTGCAAAACCAGGTGCGGGTGGGCCTGAATCGCCTGGAGCGGATCATCCGAGAACGGATGACAGTCTCCGAGTCGGAAAACCTCACCCCGGCCTCTTTGGTCAACCCCAAACCCTTGGTGGCGGCCATTAAGGAGTTCTTCGGCTCCAGCCAGCTCTCCCAGTTCATGGATCAGACCAATCCCCTGGCGGAGCTGACCCACAAGCGCCGGTTATCTGCCCTGGGCCCCGGCGGCCTAAGTCGGGAACGGGCCGGCTTTGCGGGGCGGGATATCCACCCCAGCCACTACGGCCGCATCTGCCCCATCGAAACTCCAGAAGGCCCCAACGCCGGGTTGATTGGATCCCTGGCCACCCACGCCCGCGTCAACCAGTACGGCTTTATCGAAAGCCCCTATTACCGGGTCGAGAACGGCGTGGTGCGCAAAGATCTGGGCATGGTCTACCTCACCGCTGACGAAGAGGACGAGTACCGCGTGGCCCCGGGGGATGTGCCGGTGGATGCCGAGGGCCGCATCACTGCCGACTTGGTGCCGGTGCGCTACCGCCAAGAGTTCACCACCGCCCACCCCACAGAAGTGCACTACGTCCAAGTGGCGCCGGTGCAGGTCATCTCGGTGGCCACCTCCTTGATCCCCTTCCTGGAGCACGATGACGCCAACCGTGCCTTGATGGGAGCAAACATGCAGCGGCAGGCGGTGCCCCTGCTCAAGCCGGATCGGCCCTATGTGGGCACTGGCCTGGAAGCCCAGGCGGCACGCGACTCCGGCATGGTGGTGGTGTCGCGCACCAATGGCGTGGTGACCTATGTCTCTGCCGACGAAATCGTGGTGCGGCCAGACGACGGCGGGGATCCAATTGTCTATCGCCTGCAGAAATACCAGCGCTCCAACCAAGACACCTGCCTCAACCAGCGTCCCCTTGTCTATACGGGGGATCGGGTGGTGGCTGGCCAGGTGCTGGCGGATGGCCCGGCGACCGAAGGGGGCGAGTTGGCTTTGGGCCAAAACGTGTTGGTGGCCTACATGCCCTGGGAGGGCTACAACTACGAAGATGCCATCTTGATCAGCGAGCGGCTGGTCTACGACGATGTCTTTACCTCGGTACACATCGAGAAGCACGAGATCGAGGCCCGGCAAACCAAACTGGGCCCTGAGGAGATTACCCGCGAAATCCCCAACGTGGGGGAAGATGCCCTGCGGGACCTGGATGAGAACGGCATTGTGCGCATTGGGGCTTGGGTGGAGGCCGGCGACATTTTGGTGGGCAAAGTCACCCCCAAAGGGGAGTCGGATCAGCCCCCAGAAGAGCGGCTATTGCGGGCCATTTTCGGGGAAAAGGCTCGGGATGTGCGGGACAACTCGCTGCGGGTGCCCAACGGCGAGCGCGGTCGGGTGGTGGATGTACGCATCTTTACCCGCGAACAGGGGGATGAGCTGCCTCCCGGCGCCAACATGGTGGTGCGGGTCTACATTGCCCTCAAGCGCAAAATCCAGGTGGGGGACAAGATCGCGGGCCGTCACGGCAACAAAGGCATCATCTCCCGCATCTTGCCGATTGAGGACATGCCCTACCTAGCGGACGGCACACCGGTGGATGTGGTGCTCAACCCCTTGGGGGTGCCTTCCCGGATGAACGTGGGCCAAGTGTACGAGTGCCTGCTGGGCTGGGCAGCAGAACATCTGGGAGTGCGCTTCAAGCTGATGCCCTTTGATGAGATGCACGGTTTAGAAGCCTCCCGTCTGACGGTGGAGGCCAAGCTGAGGGAAGCCCGAGAGAAGACCGGCAAGGACTGGATCTTCAACCCGGAAGGCAGGTACTGCGGCAAAATCCAGGTGTTTGATGGTCGCACCGGGGAGCCCTTCGACCAGCCCGTTACGGTGGGCCGCGCCTACATGCTGAAGCTGGTGCACTTGGTGGATGACAAGATCCATGCCCGCTCCACCGGCCCCTATTCTTTGGTGACCCAGCAACCGCTAGGGGGCAAGGCGCAGCAGGGCGGCCAGCGCTTTGGGGAGATGGAGGTGTGGGCTTTGGAGGCGTTTGGGGCAGCCTACATCCTGCAGGAGTTGCTCACCGTCAAGTCCGACGACATGGTGGGGCGCAACGAGGCTCTCAACGCCATTGTCAAGGGCAAGCCGATCCCTCGACCCGGCACGCCGGAGTCCTTCAAGGTGCTGGTACGGGAGTTGCAGTCCCTCTGCCTAGATGTGTCTGTACACAAGGTGGAGGTGGACAGCGAAGGGCAAACCCACGATGTGGAAGTGGATCTGATGGCCGATACTTCCAACCGTCACACTCCCTCTCGACCCACCTATGAATCGGTTACGGCTGAGGATCTCTCGCCATCACCCGCCTTTACCAGAGTGCTCCGCACCGCTGACGCGAATGCCAGCCGCAGCCTTGAGGAAGATGAGGACGAGGAGGAGGAAGAGGACTTTTGAGGGTTGAGAGCGCTCCCCACCCCTGACGCGAACGTGACGGGGATCCCCTTCAACCCACGAAGGAGGGTGGGGCTTCCCTCTCCTTTGGGTTCAGCAAGCCAGGAGGAAAACGGCGATGGCCAAAACAGAGCAACGCTTTGACTATGTCAAAATCGGCTTGGCTTCTCCAGAACGGATCATGGAGTGGGGCCAGCGCACCCTGCCGAATGGTCAAGTGGTGGGGGAAGTCACCAAGCCCGAGACCATCAATTACCGCACCCTCAAGCCGGAGATGGATGGTCTTTTCTGTGAGCGCATCTTTGGGCCGGCCAAAGACTGGGAATGCCACTGCGGTAAGTACAAGCGAGTACGGCATCGGGGGATCGTCTGCGAGCGCTGTGGGGTGGAGGTGACCGAGTCGCGGGTGCGCCGCCACCGCATGGGCTACATCAAGTTGGCCGCTCCGGTCACCCACGTTTGGTATTTGAAAGGGATCCCCAGCCACATTGCCACTCTGTTGGACATGCCGCTGCGGGATGTGGAGCAAGTGGTGTACTTCAACGCCTACGTAGTGGTGGATCCGGGCAATGCCCAGAATCTCTCTTACAAGCAACTGTTGACGGAGGATCAATTCCTCGAGATCGAAGATCAGATGTACGAGGAGGGATCCGAACTGCAACTGCCGGAGAACTGGGCCATGATTGGGGCAGAGGCCATCGAGCGCCTGCTCAAGGATATCGACCTGGAAAAAGAGGCGGAGCAACTGCGGGAGGAGATCACCACTGCTCGCGGCCAAAAGCGGGCGCGCCTGATCAAGCGGCTGCGGGTGATCGACAACTTCATTGCCACCGGATCCCGTCCGGAGTGGATGGTGTTGCGGGTGCTGCCGGTGATCCCGCCGGATCTGCGCCCCATGGTGCAGTTGGATGGGGGCCGCTTTGCCACCAGCGACCTCAACGATCTCTACCGTCGTGTGATCAACCGCAACAACCGCCTGGCCCGGCTGCAGGAGATCATGGCACCGGAGATCATTGTGCGCAACGAAAAGCGCATGCTCCAGGAGGCGGTGGACGCGCTGATCGACAACGGTCGGCGGGGGCGCGTAGTGGCGGGGGCCAACAACCGTCCCCTCAAGTCCCTCTCCGACATCATCGAGGGCAAACAGGGGCGCTTCCGGCAAAACCTGTTGGGCAAACGGGTGGACTACTCCGGGCGTTCGGTGATCGTGGTGGGGCCCAACCTGCGCATGCACCAGTGTGGCCTGCCCAAAGAGATGGCCATCGAGCTGTTCCAGCCCTTTGTCATCCACAAATTGATCAAGCGGGGCATCGTCAACAACATCAAGGCCGCCAAAAAGCTGATCCAAAGCAACGACCCGCAGGTTTGGGATGTGCTGGAGGACGTGATCGACGGCCACCCGGTTTTGCTCAACCGCGCTCCCACGCTGCACCGCCTCGGGATCCAAGCCTTTGAACCGATCCTGGTGGAGGGAAGGGCGATTCAACTTCACCCTCTGGTTTGCCCCGCCTTCAATGCTGACTTCGACGGCGACCAGATGGCGGTGCATGTGCCCCTGTCGTTGGAAGCCCAGGCGGAAGCGCGCCTGCTGATGCTGGCCACCAACAACATCCTCTCCCCGGCCACTGGCGCTCCCATCATCACCCCCAGCCAAGATATGGTGTTGGGGTGCTACTACCTGACGGCGGACAACCCCCACGCGCCAGATATTGGCGATCGCTTCTTCGCCAGCTTGGAAGATGCTCTCATCGCCTACGACCGCGGCGCCATCGGCCTGCACAGCAAGGTCTGGGTGCGCTACCACGGCCCGATGGAGTTGGGCAAGGGCGAAAAAGAGTCCGAGCCGCAAATTATCGAAGAAGCGGGCGGCATCCGCCTCAAGATCACCAACTACCGCCGTATCCGCGAAGATCAAAACGGCAACGTGATCAGCCAGTACATTCGCACCACGCCGGGCCGGATCATTTTTAACAAGACCGTGCAGGATATTTTGTCTGCGTAGTTACCCTCTGCCGTAGGACGGCTCTTCTCTCCCCTTCTCTCTAGCGAGGCATCATGAGCGAAAAAGGACGATTTTCCGCTGGCCTGTCGCGGCAGGCTGCCGACGGCAACAAAGCCGACGCCCCTTTGCCCCCTGTGCCCTTTCGCAACTATCAAATTGGCAAAAAAGAGCTGCGTAACCTGATTGCCTGGTCTTTTGCCCGCTACGGCACAGCCCGCACCGCTCAGATGGCGGATGCTCTGAAGACCCTGGGCTTCAAATACGCCACCCAGGCAGCCGTCTCCATCAGCGTCGAAGATCTGCTAGTTCCCCCCAGCAAGCGGCAGTTGTTGGCTCTTTTTTTTTTTTATTTTTAGGCGTCCACCGAGATCTACACCCGCGGGGAAATCACAGAGGTGGAGCGCTACCAAAAGGTGATCGACACCTGGAACCAAACCAACGACCAGATCAAGGAGGAGATGCTCAGCAACTTCCGCCAGAACGATCCCCTTAACTCCGTCTACATGATGGCCAACTCGGGGGCGAGGGGGAATGTCTCCCAGGTACGGCAGTTGGTGGGCATGCGCGGCCTGATGGCCAACCCCCAGGGGGAGATCATCGATTTGCCCATCAAAACCAATTTCCGCGAGGGCCTGACCGTTACCGAGTACATCATCTCTTCCTATGGGGCCCGCAAGGGCTTGGTGGATACGGCCCTGCGCACCGCCGACTCTGGCTACCTCACCCGCCGCTTGGTGGATGTGTCTCAGGATGTGATCGTGCGGGAATCTGACTGCGGCACTGAGCAGGGCATCCTTCTGGAATACCTGATGGACGGGGACAAGGTGGTGGTGTCTCTGGAGGAGCGCTTGGTGGGCCGAGTGTTGGCGCGCGACGTGGTGCATCCACAAACTCAGGAGATCCTCGCCCGCCGCAACCAAGAAGTGGATCACGACTTGGCTAGAACCATTGCAGAGGCTGGCATCCGCCAGGTGATGGTGCGTTCTCCCCTCACCTGTGAAGCCAACCGCTCCGTGTGCCGGATGTGTTATGGCTGGAGCTTGGCCCACTCCCGCCTGGTGGATCTGGGGGAAGCGGTCGGGATCATCGCCGCCCAATCGATTGGGGAGCCGGGCACCCAGTTGACCATGCGCACCTTCCACACGGGAGGCGTGTTTACAGGGGAGGTGGCCCGCCAAATTCGCGCCCCCTTTGCGGGTGTGGTGCGGTTCCCGAAAAATCTGCGCACCCGCCCCTTCCGTACCCGCCACGGCGACGATGCTCTACAAGTGGAGGTAAACAACCAAATCATTTTGGAAGGCCCAGACGGTCAACGGGAGTCCTTCGACATGACTCAGGGATCCACCCTGCTGGTGCGGGACGGAGCCCAGGTGCAGCGGGATCAGTTGATTGCAGAGGTGTCCCTGGCCAAGGCCAGCCGTAAGAGCACCGAGAAAGCCCAGAAAGAGGTGGTGGCCGACCTGGCTGGAGAAATTCGCTTTGCCGATCTGCCCATCGAGGAGAAGACTGACCGCCAGGGTAACACCACCTACACTGCCCAGCGGCAGGGATTGATCTGGGTGATGTCTGGACAGGTGTACAACCTGCCTCCGGGGGCCGAGCCGGTGGTGAAAAACGGGGATCGGGTGCAGGCGGGGGATGTGATCGCCGAAACCTCGCTGGTGACGGAGCATGGCGGCATTGTGCGACTACCGGAGCGCAGCGACACCAGAAGTGGGCGCGAGGTGGAGATCATCAACGCTTCGGTGGTGTTGCGGGAAGCACGGGTACGGGTGGAATCCCACCAGGGGCGGGAACAATTTTTGCTGGACACTTCCAGTGGGCAGACCTTTGTTCTCAAGGCTACTCCGGGCACCAAAGTGGGCAACGATGAGGTGGTGGCGGAGCTGATCGACAACCACTTCCGCAGTCAGACGGGAGGCTTGGTGAAGTTCGCCGGCATTGAGGTGGCACGGCGCGGCAAGGCCAAGCAAGGTTACGAAGTCATCCAGGGCGGCACCCTGCTGTGGATCCCAGAAGAGACCCACGAGGTGAACAAGGACATCTCCCTGCTGAACGTGGACGATGGCCAGTATGTGGAAGCAGGCACTGAGGTGGTGAAAGACATCTTTTGCCAGAATGCCGGTGTTGTCGAAGTCATCCAGAAGAACGACATTCTGCGGGAGATTGTCATCAAGCCGGGATCCCTGCATCTGGTGGACAACCCCGCCGACTTGGAAGTGAAAAGTGGCACCCTAATCCAGCCAGGGCAACCGGTGCTCAGCAGCATCGTTCCCGACCGACTGGTCTACCTGGAACACGTGGAAACTCCCGAAGGCCCAGGCTTGCTGCTGCGTCCGGTGCAGGAGTACGAGATCCCCGACCGGCCCTTGGTGCCCACTCAAGAGTCCACCAGCGAGTCCGGTCGCTCCATTCGTCTGCGGGCGGTGCAGCGGGTTCCCTTCAAAGATGGGGAGCGGGTGAAGTCGGTAGGCCCTGTAGAGCTCCTGCGCACCCAACTGGTGCTGGAAATCGATACCGACGCCCCACAACTGAAGGCCGATATCGAGCTAATCCAAGACGAGAAGGATCCAGATATTCGCCGCCTGCAACTGGTGATTCTGGAAACCCTGCTGCTGCGCCGCGATGTGGAGGCAGATCTGACACAGGGGAGCACCCACACTCGGCTGTTGGTGAGCGAAGGAGACTCCATCTCCAGGGGAGGTGTTATTGCCCGAACCGAAATCCAAGCCAAAAAGGCCGGGATCGTCCAAGGGATCCGCCAGGGAGCGGAAGTGGTGCGGCGGGTGCTGGTGATTACCGACGACGATCTGGTGCAGGTGCCCCTGACAGGTTCAGCCAGCGTGGCGGTAGGGGCGCTGGTGCGGGCCGGAGATGAGCTTGCTCCCGGGATCCCTTCTCCACAGTCGGGACAGGTAATGCAGATAACGGACGGCCAAGTGGTGTTGCGGATAGCGCGGCCCTACTTGGTTTCTGCGGGTGCCATTCTGCAGGTACGAGATGGCGATCTGGTGCAGCGGGGGGATTCCCTGGCCCTCCTGGTGTTTGAGCGGGCCAAGACGGGGGACATCATCCAGGGTCTGCCGCGGATTGAGGAGCTGCTGGAGGCCCGCAAGCCCAAGGAAATGTGTGTTCTGGCCAAGCGGCCCGGCACCGTTCAACTGAGCTGGCGGGGAGAGGAGCCGGATTTGAAGGTCATCGAAGCCGATGGCACCGTTAGAGACTATCCTGTGCTGCCGGGGCAAAGCTTGATGGTGGTGGACGGACAGCCGGTGGGGGTGGGGGATCCCCTAACCGATGGCCCTGCCAACCCCCACGACCTCTTGGAGATCTACTACGAGTACCATCGCCAAACCTTGGGAGATGACCAAGCCGCACGGTTGGCTCTGCGGGAGGTGCAGCGCTTCTTTGTCAACGAAGTGCAGAACGTCTACCGCTCCCAGGGGGTGGAGATCTCCGACAAACACATTGAGATCGTGGTGCGCCAGATGACCTCCAAGGTGCGGGTGGATGATGGTGGCGACACCATCCTGTTGCCGGGGGAGCTGGTGGAGTTGCGGGAAATCCAGCAGATCAATGCCACCATGGCCATTACCGGAGGGGCGCCGGCCAAATACACGCCCGTCCTGCTGGGGATCACCAAGGCCAGCTTGAATACCGACAGCTTCATCTCAGCGGCCAGCTTCCAGGAAACCACCCGCGTGCTGACTGAGGCGGCCATTGAGGGCAAATCCGACTGGCTGCGCGGCTTGAAGGAAAACGTAATCATCGGGCGCTTGATCCCGGCAGGCACGGGCTTCACCACCTACGAGGAGATCACCCCCGAACCGGAGCCTGACGAAGAGGAAGAAGAGCCTGCAGTGTTGCCGGAGCTGCCGCCTCGTTTGATCTTGGAAGACGATCAGTTGATCGACGATTCCACCCCTGCCTTCGACGAGCTGGAGGAGGATGACGACGACGAGGAGGAGTAGGGCGCTGGGGATCCAGGAGTGGGCCACTTTGCAAGCTGAAATCGTCAGTTGCTGCCGCTGCCCCCGCTTGGTGGCTTGGCGAGAGGCAGTCGCCCTTCAGAAGGTGGCCCGTTTTCGCGACCAGCTCTACTGGGGCCGACCGGTGCCAGGGTTCGGGGATCCGCAGGCGCGGCTGTGGGTGATCGGGTTGGCGCCGGCAGCCCATGGGGGCAACCGCACCGGGCGCGTGTTTACCGGGGATCCCAGCGGGGACTGGCTGTTTCGCGCCCTGTACCGAGCCGGGTTTGCCAATCAGCCCACCTCTACCCACCGAGAGGATGGCCTGCAATTGCAGGATTGCTACATCTCGGCAGTGGTGCGCTGTGTGCCCCCGGAGAACCGCCCCACCGCCATAGAAGCCAAGACCTGCCTGGGCTACCTGAAGCAAGAGCTGGAGCTGCTAACCCAGGTGCGAGTGATCCTGACGTTGGGGCATTTTGCCTTCCAACACGCTCTGACGCTCTTGCCACCTCTCAGGCCCCGTCCCCGCTTTGGCCACAACTGCGTTATTCCCCTGGCAGAGGGTCGCTATTTGCTGGCGTCTTACCATCCCAGCCGGCGCAACACGGCCACACGGCTGCTGACGGAGCCGATGTTGGATGCCGTTTTCGCGCAGGCCCAGCAGTTGCTGCCTTTATATGCCGGCCCGACCGGCTGAGGATTAGGCGGGTTGCCAAGATTCGAGGCGATAGGCACTGTCCCAAAACAGCCATTCCAACCGGGAGGCAGTGACAAAAGCTGCCCTCATCTTTTCCCGCAGCGGTTCTGTAGCCTGCTGAGCGACGGAGTCGGTGATGTCCAAAGCCTGCTGCACCACTTGGGCAAATTCTTCCCCGGCGTAGGTGTCGATCCACTGTTGGTAGGGATTGTCAGGCTGCGCGGTGCGATAGATGGTGGATCCCACCTCTCGGTAGATCCAAAAGCAGGGCAGCACAGCAGCAATGGCCACCTCATAGGGATCCACAGCCGCCGCAGCCAATAAAAAACGGGTATAGGTAAAACAAGCAGGAGCATAGGCCGTTTCGGGTTGAATGTCGTAGAGGCGAAAATAGCTTTCGTGCAGGCTGCGTTCGGCCACAATGGCTCCCAGGGCAAAGTTCAAGAAACTCACCACTTGCTCAGCCCCTTCGGAACGAGCTCCGATCAAGGCCAGAGCGCGGGCAAAATCCGTGAGATAAAGAGCATCTTGCTGCAAATAAAACTGGAACCGCTGCCGCGATAGGCTGCCCGCTGCCAACTCTCGGTTGAAGGGGTGATCGAGGATTTGCTTGTAGATGGGCTGAATGGCTTGCCAAAGGTGGGCAGTAAAGGACTGGGGCATGGCGACCGTCTCTCGGCGTTTGGTCTTCAGCTAGAAATTGCAGGAGCCCCGCACTGTACCTATAAAGTCAGTGTTGGGAGGAATGCTATAATAATACTGCGGGCACCAGAAACGGTTTTTTTTAAGGCACTGGTAACGGTCGATTGGGGGTGCAGTAAACCACCCCAGAGGCTCGTGGTTGGCTTGCTAACTGCAGGGCTACTAAAAGCCCGCTCCGTACCGCCTAGCGGTTGGTGTCGGGTAGTTTACTCGATTGGTGATTGACCTGACCAGGGCCAGCACCTCTGCTGGGGCTGAGGCTTTCTTCATTTTGAATCTCAATTAGGCTTCGGGCATGAGGGGGCGGAACCCATGCTTGCGGGAAAGCTGCCCGATCAGATCCAATTTCTCAAGGGTGATCAAATTACGGCCCCAACTGAAATTGGTGTACAGCCCCTCAAACTCCAGCAGCATGGATTCAGCAAAGCAGGCAAAAAGCTGACGGGCCGGGTTGGCCACATTCAAAAACTGCATGATGTTCCATTCAATATCCAAAGAGTGCTCCACCATCCCCCCGTCAATGACGTAGAGTCCCTTTCGCTGCAAGCTGGAGGCGATGTTCTTTGGGTAGCCACCGTCGATGATGACACAGGGATCCGGCAAAACTTGGGGATCGAGGGCCATGCCTTGGCTCATGCTGGCCACCCAAACGATAAAGTCAGCGCGGGGCAGGGCCTCTTCCAGCGAAGAGATCTCCCCCTGCTTGAGCTTGGCCTGCAATTCCTCCAGACGCCGTCGCTCTCGGGCGATGAGCAACAATTTGCCCAAGTGAGTGTGGGCCACCAACCATTGACAAATGGCGCTGCCGATATCTCCGGTCGCCCCCACCACCGCAACCGTAGCGGCTGCCAAGTCCATGGCGTAGCGCTGGGCCGCCAACTGCAGTTGCTGACAGATGATGTAGGCCGTGTGGGTATTGCCGGTGGTAAAGCGTTGGATCTCCAAGTCAATGTTGCGGACTCGCCGGAGACTGTCGAGGCGAAAAGTCTCAAAAATGATGCTGCTAAATCCCCCCAAAGCAGTAATGTTCAAGCCGCGCCGCTGGGCTAGGGCCATGGCATTCAACACTTTCCGACAAGCTGCCTTCACCCGTCCCCCCGCCAACATCTCCGGCAAGAAACAGGATTCGACGTACTGCCCATAAATCTTTTGGCCGGTGATGCTGGTTACCGTGATCTCGTCCACCACCTGAGGGGGAGCCATGCACCAGAACTCCAGGTCGCTCTCCGCATATTCGGAATAACCCAGCTTGTCTGCCACCCGCTTCGCATGGGCCAGGCTGGTCAAGTGCCCAATCAGGCCGAACATAGAGATTTACCCGCTTGGATAACTGATGGATCCCATCAAAACATGTCCATACCCGCCTGTAGCCAGCCTAGAACTGCAGTCCGCCGGCAGAGGATGAATGCTGAGGTGGGTCATGCTGCCCGCAAACCCTGGGCTGAGAGGCGCATCACCTCGCGGGTGCTGAAGCCGATGTTGGCCAGCGCCTCTCCATAGGCAATCATAAAATCCTCGACGATGGCCTCGCGATCCATATAGATGGCTTCTACATCCTGGTCCACCTGCTGCAGCATCTGCCAGACCAAGGGCAGGTTCTGGGCGTTGGCCGCTTCGATCTGCGCTTTGACCTCGCCAAAATGCTCCCCTAGCCAGCGCTCTCCAAAATTGAGGTGCAGATATTCATCCTTGACCACCCCCTCGGTGATCTTGCGGGCAAACTCATCGGCGACGGGGATGTAAATGTTGTAGGCGGCAATGGCAAAGCATTCGATGATCAGCGACTGAATGACCAAGCAGGTAACTAGGTCTCCGGCTGCTGCCGCTTTTTGGAAATTGTTGCGCAAAGGGGCGAAGAAAGTGCGGGCAAACTCCCTATCCGGCTCTACCTGCAGGTTTTTGCCGCAGGATTGAAAGCCTTTCATGTGCCGCAATTCCATCTTGGCCAGCTTGTGCAGCTCCTCTGCCCCTTCCGGCAACATCTCGGCCAGCTTGAGGTAGTTGTCGTGGGCTTCTTGTTCCCCTTCGATCACAATGCCGTTGATGCGAGAGTAGGCCTGCCGGTAAACCGCGCTGCCATAGTCCAAGGTGGTGCCACCCTCATCGGCTAAAGGCTGGGGGGTATTGGGCAGGACGTTCACTGGGGCCATACTCATGCATCTCCTCTCGGTGTTGTTTGGGTGTTGTTGATTGTCTATGCTGACTCGACAATCGCCTCGATTGCAGTTGAATCGCTCTCTTAACTCAGAATAGCTGTAGCTGCCGCAGAATTGGCGGGATTCCTTTTGCGGAATGATAGGGGTCTGCTAGGGTGAGGGTTCGAGTGCCGTTGTGGAGCCTGCTGTATGTCTGCTCTTGGGGATGGCCTGAACCAACTGCGCCAGTTGCTGGTGGAGCTGGAGGAACGATCCCTCGATCAGCCGATTGGCAGTGCCGAGGAGGTGCTGCAGGCCATTGAGCTAGCCACGGCTTTTGAGCTGTTTGAGGCGGAGAGCAGCGGTTTGCTGCTGCAGATTGTGGCCAATCTCTGGGATCGGGTACGGCAGCAGGATTTGTCTCCAGGGGAGATTCAGACGGTATCGGAGAAGTTGCGGGCGGTGGGCTATACCGATGCCGAAATTCAGGAGATCCTGGACTTGGAGCCGGAGGACTAGCCCCATTTCCCCCTCTAGGCTTGAACCATGCCCAGCTCCACCGGTGTAACACCCGCTTCCATCTGAGTGGTGGCGTCGTAGCAAGCCCCTCGCAGGTTGGCCAGCTTGAGTTTGCACTGGGCAAGAAGGGCTCCTCTCAAGTTGGCCCCGGTGAGATTGGCCCCTGCCAGGTCCGCTTGGCTGAGATCGGCTTCGCTCAAGTCCGCTTCGGCCAGGTTGGCCCCACGCAAGTTGGCTCCTTGCAATCGGGATCCCTGCAGCTTGGCTTTCTCTAGGTTGGCCAGCCGCAGGTTGGATCCCTGCAGATCCGCTTGGCTGAGGTCGGCGCCGCTCAGGTAGGCCCGCTCCAGGTTGGCAGAGGCCAGCTTTGCCTGGTGGAGAATGGATCCCCCCAAGTCGATCCCGGCCAAGTCGGCCCCGGCCAGATCAGCTCCGGCCAGTTGGCTGTTGCTGAAGTCCCGCTCACCGCTGCCGTAGCGTTGCAACAGGTCTGCTCCAGTTTCCACCATCGCTGTTTTCCACACCGGACGAATGGATCCTACCTAGGAATAGAAGGGCCGCCAAGAGCACGCTAGGATAGGCGCAAGCCGTTTTCCGGGATCCCCCCTTATGAGCTTGCCCCGTGTGCCCCGAACTCGACCTCGCCCCAAGCTGCGCTCGATCCCTCGCCGCCAAACCGAATCCGCCCTCTATGCCGAAATGCAGCAGCTCACTGTCGAAAAGCAGCGGCTCAACCAAGAGCTAGAGTTTATTCGAGAGCGGCAAGGGCAAATCCACGCGCGACTTCAGGAAATCGAGCAGGCCATGCAACACCTTCAGCAGGAGGCAAAAGCCTTTCGGGATCCCGCTCCTGCCTCTGAACCCGCCCAGCTCAGATCCCGCCCTTCCCGCTTCCCGCCCATGACCTTCGAGTATTGAGGGATCCCCTTGGTTAAGTCCCATCACTCTGGAAGATCGGAAAATCCAAAGCCAACCCAAGCAACAAGTTGGGGGATTTTGTAGCCAAATTAACTATTTGCTGCTCGTCTCAAGCCGACCATAGAATCCAGGCCAGCGAACAGCCATTCTCAAGCTGGCTGCACAGTTACTTGAACTTCCAGGCTTATGACTTCTTCTCCACAGATCTCGCGTCGCCGCCGGTTTTTGTCCTGGGTGCTAGGGTTGTTGCCCACCCTTTTGCTGGGAAGCTCCTCTCCCGCTCTGGCCCGACCCCCCATTCAGATGGGCTACAGCAATTGGGCAGGTTGGTGGCCGTGGGCCATTGGAGAAGAAGAGGGCATTTTCAAGAAAAATGGGGCCAACGTGCAGTTGCGCTGGTTCGATGGCTACATTGAGTCGATGGAAGCCTTTGCCGCCGGACAACTGGATGCCAATACCCAAACCCTGAACGATACGCTCTCCTTCGCGCCGAAATCTGTGAATGGTCAGGTGGTGGTGCTGGTCAACGACAACTCGGCAGGCAACGACAAGATCATCGTCCGGGAAGGGATCAACACCATTGCCGACCTAGTGGGTAAGCGGGTGGCTGTGGAAGAAGGCGTGGTGGATGACTTTCTGCTGACGCTGGGGCTGGAGCGGGAGGGATTTTCCCGCGACGATGTGATCATTGTGCCCTTGGAAACCGGAGCCGCCGCCGCTGCTTTTGCTGCCGGTCAGGTGGATGCGGTGGGAGCCTTTCCGCCCTTTTGGTTGACAGCCCTGGAGCGCCCTGGAAGCAAGGAGCTGTTCTCTTCGGCGGAGTTCCCAGGGGCCATTCCCGATTTGTTGGTGGTCAGCCAAAAATTGATTGACGAGCAGCCGGATCAGGTGCAGGCTTTGGTGAATAGCTGGTTCGATATTCTGAAGTTCATGGAGGAGAACCCGCAGCGAGCCGACGAAATCATGGCCAGACGTGCCGGTGTCACCCCAGAGGAGCTGCAACTGTTCAAAGATGGCATTCGTTTCTTCACCATAGAAGACAACCTAAAAGCCTTCAGCCCCGGCGAGGGAATGCAGCACATGCCCTATGCGGCCAGACAAATGGTGGACTTCATGGTGAGAGTGGGCTTCATCTCGGAGGGGCCCAAGGATCTGGAGGCATTGTTCGATGACCGCTTCGTTCGCGCCTATGCCGAGTCGGTGGGTGTTAGACGGTGAGAGATATCCGGGATCCCTTCATGGGCCACCAGTGAGGTAAGGTACGATGCTGACTGCTCCGGCTGAATCGCCTCCACCCACCCGCCCCAGTCTGCCCCCGACGGTGTTTTGGCGCATTGCCGAAGAGATCCCGCGCCCCTTGGCCTTGCTGCTGACGGCGCTATCGGTGCTGGTGCCTTTCGGCTTGTGGTGGGGCCTATCGGTCTCGGGGTGGGTACCGCCGCGTTTTTTGCCTTCTCCCCCTTCGGTATGGGCGGCCCTGCTGCGCCTGTGGCGAGACGGCCTGCTGTGGAAGGATACCTTGGCCAGCTTCAGTCGGGTTAGCAGCGGTTTTCTGTTGGCAGCAGTGGTGGCGACCCCCATCGGCATTGCCATGGGCACCTTCGCCAGCATCCGCGCCTTGATCGAGCCGATTAGCGGCATCTTTCGCTACATGCCCGCTCCTGCCTTCACCCCGCTGTTGATTATTTACTTGGGTTTGGATGAGGCCCCCAAGATCGGGTTAATTTTCATCGGCACCGTTTTCTTCAACATGCTGATGATCATGGATGCGGTGAAGTTCATTCCCAAAGAGCTGATCGAGGCCACCTACACCTTGGGGGGGCGGCGCTGGCAGGTGTTGCTGCAGGTGATCACTCCATACATCACCCCGAACATTCTCGACACCTTCCGCGTCAACATGGCTGCCTCTTGGAACTTGGTGGTGGTGGCAGAATTGGTGGCCGCCAATGAGGGTTTGGGTAGGCGGATCCAGCTAGCCCAGCGCTTCTTTAGAACCGACGAGATTTTTGCGTGCTTGATTGTGTTGGGGCTGATCGGCTTTCTGCTGGATTGGCTGCTGCGACGCTTGGTACGTTTGACCTGTCGTTGGGCCTTTTTATGAGGTGGTGTCGTGCATTTGGAAGTGGTCGGCCTGAGCAAATCCTTCCCCACCCGTCGTGGACCTATCTTGGCTCTGGATGGGGTGAATTTGCATGTGGAGTCGGGGGAGTTTGTCTGTGTGGTGGGGGCTTCCGGCTCTGGTAAAACCACCCTACTGCGCCTGATTGCCGGGTTGGAGCAGCCTAGCCGAGGATCCATCAGCGTCGATGGGGAGCCGGTGATTGGGCCGGGAGCGGATCGGGGAGTCGTGTTCCAGTCCTACACCCTCTACCCCTGGATGACCGTGGCGGAGAACGTCGGCTTTGGCCTGAAATTGCAGGGGGTAAAACGGCAGGAAAGGGAAGCCCGTGTGGATTATTTTCTGGAGATCGTCGGCCTGGAGCGTTTTGCCAAGGCTCTGCCCAAGCAGCTTTCGGGCGGTATGCAGCAGCGGGTGGCCATTGCCCGAGCTCTGGCGGCCCAGCCGAAGATTTTGCTCATGGATGAGCCTTTTGGCGCTTTGGACGTGCAAACCAAGGAGACGATGCAGGAGTTTTTGCTGGATCTCTGGCAGCGCACGCGCACCTCAATTTTGATGATTACCCACGATGTGGAAGAGGCCGTCTTTCTGGCCCAGCGCATCTATGTACTCACGTCCCATCCTGGGCGGGTGAAACGGGAGCTCCGGGTTGATTTCCCCAGTCGGCGCGACTACAGTCTCAAGCGCACTTCTTCCTTCCAAGAGGTGAAGGACGAGATCTTGGCTCTCCTACGAAACCAGAAAGGGATCCCGTTGAGCAACGCTGCGCCCGCGGGCTGATCAGGCAAACACCACCGTTTTGTTGTGGTACACCAGCACCCGATTCTCCAGGTGATACCGCACTGCCCGTGCCAGGACTAGGCGTTCCATGTCGCGGCCTTTGCGGACGAGGTCGGCAACGGTATCGCGGTGACTGACCCGCACCACGTCTTGCTCGATGATCGGCCCTTCGTCCAGATCTTCGGTGGCATAGTGGGCAGTCGCGCCGATGATCTTCACCCCCCGTTGATGGGCGCGGTGGTAGGGGTTGACTCCGGCAAAGGCGGGCAGGGTGGAATGGTGAATGTTGATGACCGGCGGGGCTTGGCGGAGCAGCGACCCACTCAAGACCTGCATGTACTTGGCCAACACCACCAGGTCAATTCGATATTCCTGCAGGAGAGCGAGCTGACGGGCTTCGGCTGCGGCTTTGCCCTCTGGAGAAACGGGGATGTGGTAGTAATCGATACCGAAGGAGCGGGCCACCGATTCCAGGTCGGGGTGATTGCTGATGATCAAGGGGATCTCGGCGGGCAGTTCTCCCGCCCTTTGCCGCCAGATCAGATCCAAAAGGCAGTGGCTTTGCTTGCTGGCCCACAACGCAATGCGACGGCGAGTGTCGGAAAAATGCAGTTCCCAGTTGGCTTGGATCCCACGGGCAATACCCGAAAAGGCGGGGACAATTTCCCCTCGCTCCAGTTGGAAGCCCTCCAAGTCCCACTCGATGCGGCTCAAGAACAGTCCTGCCTCGGGATCCGTATGGTGATCGGCGTGAATGATGTTGCCGCCGTAGCTGTAGATGAAGCTGGAGAGCTTGGCTACCAGCCCTTTTTGATCAGGGCAAGATACCAACAGGGTGGCACTGGGCATCGGTAGACAACAGCCTCAACTTTGTGGGGACTGGCTCTCCCCAAGAGCAATCCATTCTCAATCTACCCGGTTGATCTCTTCCAATAGCCAGGGATCCACCGGCTGGCCATCCCAACGCTTCAAGTCGATGCGAATCCACATCGCCGCAGAAGAGCCGGCAGGGGGCAGTTCCTGGTGAAACGAGATCTCATAGTCAGACGGGTTTTGGCCATGCTGCCGCAGCCAGGTCTCCACCTTAGCAGGAGCAAAGTAGGACTGCCCTTGCTCGAACAGGCGCGTGATTTCCAGGCCGAAGCAAAGGGGGGTGAAGCGGGCCATAGGTTAGGCAGCGTCTGCTGTTTGAGCGTCGTCGGCTGCGGATGGGGGGGGAGCCATCTCTGAGGTGGGTGTATCGGCTGTGGCGACCGACTCGGCTTTGGGCTCAGCCGCGGCTGCTGTTCGGGAAGCCTTGGGAGT
This sequence comes from Synechococcus sp. W60.1, assembly GCF_047461575.1. NCBI lineage: Bacteria > Bacillati > Cyanobacteriota > Cyanophyceae > Synechococcales > Synechococcaceae > Synechococcus > Synechococcus sp. W60.1. Next base: position 112,002 of record NZ_JANSHL010000007.1, read on the forward strand.
GGCAGCAGCCGTTGTCCCGCGGGTGGCTTTCTCCAGCTCTTGGGCCTCTTTGTTCAGTTGCGCCTCGAACTCTCTGGAAGCATCCTGCAGGCTGCGCAGGGTTTTGGCCAGCGTGCGACCAATCTCCGGCAGTTTGCGGGGCCCAAAAACCAAGAGAGCCACCGCAAAGATGACCAACATTTCCGGCAGTCCAACACCCAAAAAATTCATGAGCCTCGGCAGAGTACGGTTTGGTCGGGATCCCTTCGCCTCCCTAGAGTGACATTTTCTTGCCGCGGACTGCAAGTAACTGCCGGCTCTCCTCATCCATTCTGATGGCTTTGGTTGGCTTTGGTGTTCTCCTCTCAGCTCATCTGGGCCCACCTCTCCCTGGCCGGCCAAGTCAAAATGGTAAGATTGCATCATTAATCAATGTTCTTCATTGGCCTAGGCTTGCCCATGCTCCAAACCCTACAAAAGCTCCTCGGGGATCCTAACGATCGGAAGATCCGGCAGTACCGTCCTGTCGTCAAGTTGATCAACTCGCTGGAGATCGAGATCGCCTCTCTTTCGGATGCGGAGCTCAAGGCCAAGACCACAGAGTTTCGCCAGCGCTTGGACAGAGGAGAATCTCTGGACGATCTCTTGCCGGAGGCGTTTGCCGTGGTGCGGGAGGCCGCCAAGCGAGTTTTGAACTTGCGCCATTACGACGTACAGCTCATCGGCGGCATGGTGCTGCACGAAGGCCAGATTGCCGAAATGAAAACCGGCGAGGGGAAAACCCTGGTCGCCACCCTGCCTGCCTACTTGAACGGCCTGACTGGGAAGGGGGTTCACATCGTTACCGTCAACGGCTACTTGGCGCGGCGCGACTCGGAGTGGATGGGGCAGGTGCACCGTTTCTTGGGCCTGACGGTCGGTCTAGTGCAAGAGGGCATGTCACCCGAAGAAAAGCGCCGCAGCTACAACTGCGACATCACCTACTGCACCAACAGCGAGCTGGGCTTCGACTACCTGCGGGACAACATGGCCACCGATATCAAAGAGGTGATGCAACGGCCCTTTAACTACTGCATCATCGACGAGGTGGACTCAATCCTTATCGACGAGGCCCGCACTCCCCTGATCATCTCCGGTCAGGTGGCTCGCCCCTCCGAAAAATACCTGCGGGCAGCCCAGGTGGCGCGGGAGCTGATCCGAGATGAACACTATGAGGTGGATGAAAAAGCCCGCAACGTCATTCTTACCGACGAGGGGTTTGAAGCCGCCGAGCGGTTGCTGGGGGTCTCTGACCTGTTTGATCCCAAGGATCCCTGGGCGCACTTTGTCTTTAACGCGGTGAAGGCCAAAGAGCTCTTCATCAAGGATGTCCACTACATCGTCCGCAATCAAGAGGTGGTGATCGTGGACGAGTTCACCGGGCGGGTGCTCCCCGGCCGCCGCTGGTCTGATGGGCTGCACCAGGCGGTGGAGGCCAAAGAGGGGGTGCCGATTCAAAGCGAGAGCCAAACCCTGGCCACCATCACCTACCAAAACCTTTTTCTGCTCTATCCCAAGCTTTCCGGCATGACGGGCACGGCTCGCACTGAGGAGGCCGAGTTCGGCAAAACCTACAACCTGGAAGTTACGGTGATCCCCACCAACCGACCCATCCGCCGCAAAGATGCCCCCGACTTGGTGTACAAGACCGAAAGGGGCAAGTGGCAAGCGGTTGCCGAGGAAATTGCCCACATGCACGCCCAGGGGCGCCCCGTCCTTGTGGGCACCACCAGCGTGGAAAAATCCGAACGCCTCTCGGCCATGCTCAAGGAAATGGGGATCCCTCACAACCTCCTCAACGCCAAGCCAGAAAACGTGGAGCGGGAGGCGGAGATCATTGCCCAGGCGGGGCGAAAAGGCGCTGTAACCATTGCTACCAACATGGCCGGTCGAGGCACGGACATCATCTTGGGAGGCAATGCGGAGTACATGGCCCGCCTCAAGCTGCGGGAACGGCTGATGCCCAAGCTGGCTCAATTGGACGCCGACAACCCCTTGGGATCCGTTCAGCTGGTGGGACGGGGGGGTGGCCAGGGATTTGGTGGGACAGCACCCAAGCCGAAAAAATCCTGGACGGTGGTCTCCCCCAATTTTTACCCCTGTGAGCTGTCGGCCCGCACCAACCAAGCTTTAGACGAAGTGGTGGCAGCAGCCGTGACCAAGTACGGGTTGAACCGTCTGCCAGAGCTGGTGGTGGAGGATCTTATTGCGGTGGCGTCGGAGAAAGCGCCGGTGCAGGATCCGCTAATTTTGCAACTGCGGGAGGTTTACAACAGCATCAAAGCCGAGTACGAAAAAATTACTGAGGCCGAGCACGAAGAGGTGGTGAGGCTGGGGGGCCTGCATGTGATCGGTACGGAGCGCCATGAATCCCGCCGTATCGACAACCAGCTGCGGGGCCGCGCCGGGCGACAAGGGGATCCCGGCTCCTCGCGGTTTTTCCTCAGCTTGGAAGACAACCTGCTCAAGATTTTCGGTGGCGAGCGGGTAGCCAAGCTCATGGACATGTTCCGGGTGGAGGAGGATATGCCCATCGAGCACCCGCTGCTCAGCAGCAGCCTGGAGAATGCGCAGAGAAAAGTGGAAGTATACTACTTCGACATGCGCAAGCAGGTGTTCGAGTATGACGAGGTGATGAACAACCAGCGGCGGGCCATCTACTCAGAGCGGCGGCGCATCTTGGAGGGGGAAAACCTCAAGACCAAGATCCTTGACTATGTGCGCAAAACCGTTGGCGAGATCGTGCGAGCGCATGTCAACCCAGAGCTGCCCCCGGAAGAGTGGGAAATTGACAAGCTGACCGCCAAGATGCAGGAGTTTGTGCCGCTCCTGAAGCAAAACCTCAAGGTTGAAGACCTGCAGGATCTCTCCTACGAGCAGATCTTGGACTACCTGATCAAGCAGGCAGAACTGGCCTATGAGGCCAAAGAGGCTTTTCTGGATACCTTTGAGCCCGGTTTGATGCGCAAGGCAGAGCGCTTTTTCCTGTTGCAACAGGTGGACACCCTCTGGCGGGAACACCTGCAGCAGATGGAGGCGCTGCGGGAAGCTGTGGGCCTGCGAGGCTACGGTCAGAAGGATCCCCTGATCGAGTACAAGAACGAGGGCTACGAGCTGTTCCTGGAGATGATGGACAACATCCGCCGCAACACGGTGTACAACCTATTCATCTTTACTCCCCAAATTGTGCAAGTGCCCCAGGCATCGCGACCGGCTCCGGCACCCACTGCGGCTGCCAGCCCTGATCCCAGCTCTGCTTCAGGGGTGGTGGAAGCCGATTTCACGGAAGAATAATTGGCGTAGAGAGAAGTCAGCGGGGGAGGAGGATCTGTCGTAATGCCTCTTTCAGTTGTGGGTACTGGAAGGTAAAGCCCATCTGCAAAGCCGCTTGCGGGATCACTTTCTGCCCCGTCAAAACCACTTGAGCTGCCTCGCCCAACAGCAGTTCCAACGCCAGCTCCGGCACAGGCAACCAAGAGGGGCGACCCAAGACCTGGCCTAAGGTTCGGCAAAACTCTTCCATCTGCACCGGGTTGGGAGCGGTGGCGTTGAACACTCCGGATCCCTGCTCCAGCAGGAAGCAGACCAAGCTCACCCAATCCTCGCGGTGGATCCAAGACAGCCATTGTTTGCCGGAGCCGATCGTTCCGCCGATAAAGAACTGAAAGGGGGCCAGCATCTGCCCCAGCGCTCCTCCATCCGGACCCAACACAATCCCCGTGCGCAGGATGGCCAAACGGATCCCCAATTCCTCAACCGGCCGGGCGGCAGCTTCCCAAGCTTGACAGACTTCTGCCAGAAAATCTTGGGCCGGGGGATCCGTCTCTGTTAAGGGTTCTCCTGCCGGATGGGATCCGTAGTAACCCACCGCCGAGCTGCTGATCATCACCTGGGGCTTTTGGTTGAGGGAGGCGAGGGCTTGGACAAGGGCCTGGGTGGTTTCCACACGGCTACGACGGATTTCTTTTTTCTTGGTCTCTGTCCAGCGAGAAGAAGCCAAAGGCTCTCCGGCCAAGTTGACAATCCCCTCGTACCCTTCCAGGGCGGCTGCCCAGGCTTGCGGTTGGTAGGGATCGTAGGGCAGCAGCTTGAGGTTGGGGGATTCCCCCAAAATGCGGCGGGCCTGCTCCAGGCGGCGGGTCAAGACCAAAACCTGATCCCCTTGCTCCAGCAGACGGGCCACCAAGCGACGCCCGATAAAACCACTTCCACCCGTGATGACAATGCGCATGATGTGGATCCGACTTGCATCTGCACAAGCCCTGTGCCGCCCTTGTCCTTTGAACGGTGCAGAGCCTTTCCGCTATTCGAACCTCTAGCCTAGCGCGTTTCCTGTCCCGCGTTGGCCATTGCCTGGGATCCCGCCATCCGTTTGCTGAGCTTGGCGAAGTGGCAGAGCCCAAGAAAGCCCAAGAATAAAAATGTTTTGCGGCAAAGCCTGACACACCTGGAAAAATCGGCTTCAATAGGCCCTAGCTGCGCTTCTTGGCAGCAGAGGTGGTTCATCGTCCCCCTATTTTCTTCCCTTCACCCGTGACACCCAAGTCTTCTTCCCGTACCCCGGCTCGCCACGTGTCTATGCGTGCAGAGCAGGTTGCTGGGCCGCGGCTGGACATCTCTGTTGCTCCACGAGTGCATCGCTCCCAAGGGCAGGGATCCCTGGTTCGGGCAGGGTTTCCCTCCTCTCTCCCAATTTCCGGTCGGCGGACGATCCCTGTCCAGCGCTCCCGCCGGCGCGGACGGCAAGAACCTGGCCACGAGCCTCAAGTCTGGGAGATGGCCTGTCACATCGGGGTGAATGTCTTGTTTACGGCGGCTGCCCTCAGTGGTTTGTATCGCCTCTTGCCGGTGCAGTTGGCTCAGCACCACCGGCTCCAGGTTCTGGAGCGGCATATCGAGGTCTTGTCCACTCGGATTTCTCGGCTGCAGGAGGGGGTGGATCGAGGTATGGATCCCTTGCAGCAGGAGGCCCTGATCAAGGAACGGCTGAATCGGGTGCCACGCAATCAAATTCAGGTGCGTTTGGTGGATCCCAGTACCTGGGTGGCGGACGACGAGAAGAACACCCACCCTTCCTGGATCGGGCAGTCCACCCAGCCGTCTGCCAGGCCGTAGGCTGCCTCTGCCTAGGCTTGTTTGAGAAGCAAGGCCACCTCTTTGGCAAAGTAGGTGAGGATGATATCGGCACCGGCCCGCTTCATGGCCAGCAGGGATTCCATCATCACTTTTTTGCCGTCGATCCAGCCTTTTTGTTCGGCGGCTTTGATCATGGCGTACTCGCCGCTGACGTTGTAGGCAGCCACGGGCAGATCCGTCGATTCCTTAACTCGGTAGATGATGTCCAGGTAGGCCAGGGCCGGCTTCACCATCACCATGTCCGCCCCCTCGGCTTCGTCCAGCTCCACTTCCTTGATGGCTTCCCGAGCATTGGCGGGATCCATTTGATAGCTTTTCTTGTCTCCCGATTTGGGCGCGGATCCCAGGGCATCGCGGAAGGGGCCGTAGAAGGCAGAGGCATATTTGGCGGAGTAGGCCAGGATCGCCACATCGGTGTAGCCTTGGTCATCCAGGGCCTCCCGAATGGCACCGACACGACCGTCCATCATGTCCGAGGGGGCCACAATGTCGGTTCCCGCCTCTGCTTGGGAGAGGGCTTGCTTGACCAAAACTTCCACCGTCTCGTCGTTGAGGATCACCCCATCCCGCACAATGCCGTCGTGGCCGTCGCTGTTGTAAGGATCCAAAGCCACATCGGTTACCACCAAAATCTCGGGAATTTCCTGTTTAATCCGCCGCACCGACCGCTGGATCAAGCCCTCTGGGTTGAAGCACTCCTGCCCGGTGGGATCCTTTTTCTCTTCCGGCACCACCGGGAACAGGGCCACCGCCGGGATCCCCAGTTGAGCGGCTTCTTCCACCTCTTTCAGCAGCAGGTCTAGGGTGTAGCGGTAGCAGCCGGGCATCGACTCCACTTCCTGCCGCTGGTTCTCCCCCTCCATGACAAACAGGGGATAGATCAGATCCTGCACCCGCAGGTGGGTTTCCTGCACCATCTGGCGGAAGGCCTCTGTGCGCCGCAGCCGACGGGGACGGTAGATCAGGTCTTGGCTCATGAGAGCAGGGGGAAAGAGGGCGTTTCTATTTTGCCATGAGGTCGGTAGGGGCTGAGTTGGTCGTTGGGCGAGGGGCGACATCCGGGGCAGAGGGAAAATGCCGAGCCAGCCAGCGGCGAAGGGTCTCTTTTACCGCTTCCGCTTGGCAGTCGTGTAAAAGATCGTGGCGGGACTGGGGAAAATCGTGGATTTCTCCCTGGGGCAGCCGACGGGCAAAATCCACAGCTCCGGCAGGATTGACGACGATATCGGCAGAGGTGTAAAGCAGCAAAACCGGCAGGCGGAGCCGATGGGCTTGGTCGAGGCAGCGCTGTCCACTGCGCACCAGTTCGGCTGTGAATCTGGCCCGCGTTACACCACACATGTGGGGATCCGCCGCAAAGGCGGCTTGCTGCTCGGGTAGGGAAGTCACCCGCGCTGGCTCGTAGAGGCCGGTCAAGGCCAACTGGGGAATAACCCTGTCCAAAACTTGCAGAAGGGCGTGGGTAAAAGGGGTGAAATAGTGGTCGATGCGAAAAGCCGGAGAGATGAGAACCAGGCCCTGCACTTGGTCGGGATGGGCGAGGGCATATTCCGTAACCCAGTTGGCCCCCGCGCTGTACCCGCACCAGATCTGCGGGATCCCTTTCTGCGGCCAAATCTGCTGCGTGATCCTCTCCAGATCGGCTTGATATTGGCTGAAACGGTCGATCCAGCAGCGGATCCCGCCGGAGCGACCAAATCCCCGCATGTCGGGAGCCAAAACCTCCCACCCTTGAGCAGCCAACTCGCCGGCCAAAGGGCAAAACCCGCCGCCGTGATCCCCTTTGCCGTGCAAAAGCAACACCCTTCCACAAGGGGATCCCTGGGGCCAGTGGTGCAGAAAAGCTGGGATCCCATCGGAAAGCGGCAACTCCTGAGGCCGATAGATCCCCGACGCAGTTTGCGGCTGAGCTCCCGACCGCCCATCCAGAGCCTCTAAGTCACCTAACCGATCAAAAGGCATGGGCAAATCCAACACAGGTCCGGCAAGACCGGCAAAGCCGCAAATTATATCTTCCTATGTCCCAGTCGCCCGCGAGCGCTGCCGCCGCTGAGGAGCGGCAATCTTTGTTTCCAGTCCAAAATATTTCTTAACAATCTCTGCTCTTGCCGGGGATCCCCGACATGCCGGGCTTTGCAGCCTTTTCTGAGGATGGGATGAAAGGATCTCTCGGGGGGAGACTGGGGCCATTTGCGGGAAAAAGGGCCGCTGAGAGGTATGATGTTGTGAAGAAGTTTTGCGGGGTCTCAGGTTGAACGGGATCCCCTCTCTGGGGTGGTTCACCCTTGTTTTACGATTGCCTTATCGCTTCATCAGTTCACTCAGTCGGAAACGGGTTGCTGAAACTATGCTGTTACTGAAAATCTCTGTTTACGCGGTTGTCATCTTTTTTGTGGGGCTTTTTGTGTTTGGTTTTTTGAGCAACGACCCCTCCCGCAACCCCAACCGTCGAGACCTGGAGTAGGGGATCCCGCCTTGGGCAGCTTGCGAACCCAAGTGATAACCGGCTCATAGCTTGAGGGGACATGCCTCCGGCCCTATTTTTGTGGAACTCTGCCGGTCGCACCGGCGGCGCGGAACGCTAGCCCTGGGGAAATTGACGCCTGTGGAGATCCCTCCGGCGGTGCGGCGACGCAAGCTGCTGCTGGTTAGGGGTTGTGGAAGCAGGAAGAAAGCCGCAGCGGTGAGCAAGATTCAGTCCTTGTTCGGACTTCGGCCCGCTGGTGGGCATTCCCCTCTAGAGTGAGTGGCCTCACCCCAAAACCGGCAACTCTGCTTGCCTACTGGAAGGCTGTAATCAGCAGTGTTTGGGATCCGGAGCGATTCTGTTGGTCAAACGCGGTAATCCGGAACTGCCAAACGCCAATGGGATCCCCGAGGGCAACGCGGAAATCGGTACTGAAGCTACAAAAGGTGGCCCCAGGGTTACAGCCGGCCTGCTGTGGGCTGAAGAATTCCCTTTGCACGCGCACGCCGCTGGGGTTGAAAGTTTCCAGCTCGAGGAACTGCGTTGGACGAGCACCACCCGGCACACTCACCTGCACCGTAAAAGCCGGCGTGGAGGTGCCTACCCGCACCGAGGTGGGCGCATTGATAAACGAAACCGTTGGGCCTTGGGGTGGGGGCAGGATCGAACCCCCTGAGCTGCCGCCATCTCCACAGGCAGCCAGCCCGGTTGCCAAAAAGCCGGTGGCCAAAAGGATCAGAGCAGTCCGTTGCATCCCGCAGTTCCTCACGCAAACCCATCCATCCTGGCAAGACTTGACCAGAATCTGTACCACCGCTTGAGCGGCACAGCTCTAAGTTACTTTTCTAAGTTACTTTCTGCCTCTGCAGCTTGAGAAAAGATGCGCCCCGACCCAAATCTGCATGGGCCTTTGCGCAGAGTTGATTCCCTTGCTTCAGAGCAGCAGCAAGCGCCGCAACAGCAACGCTATCACCGCAACAAAGCTGGCCACGATGATCTGTCCCGGCAGAGTATAGCCGGAGTAAAGCCCTATCAACCTCAGCAACTCCCCATTCCAGGGTTGTGTGGCCAAAAGGTAAAGAATCCCGGTCAGGTGAACCAAGGCCAAAGCCACCAAGCTGCCGGATCCCAACTCTTGGAGGCCCACCGGGGAGTCAGGGATCCCTCCTGCCAACCGCTTCCCATCGACAGCACGTTGGCGGGCCAGAGGAGAAGGGGGTGGATAGGGATCCCGTTGCCGAAAAGCAATTGTCCCGCAGGCCCAGGCTCCTGGCAGAAACCCCAGCAAGTAGCCAAAGGCAGGCTGGTATAGGTACTGCCACCCTCCCCCTTGGGCAAACACCTGTAGCCCTGCCAGCCCCAACCCCAGGTAGACGATCTGGGCGCACACCGCCGCCACCGGCCCCGCCAAACAAGCCGTCAGCAACACGCCCCCAATTTGCAGCGAGAAGCTGTATCCCCCCAACCCAGGCAGCCCGGGCGGAAAACTCAAATGGGTTAGGGTGCCCAAAATGGTCAGGAGGACCCCAATCGCCGTCCAAAGCCATTCCAGAGGAGTTAAGAGCAAGCCAGACCGCATAAACCGAGAGGAAATTTTTCCCTATGCTAAGAAAGGGAAGGGGCAGATGGGGTGGGCAAAAGGTGGTCAAGGCAGAGTGGATTGAACTGGCCCAGGCCCTGGCCGATGCTGCCGGAGCGGTGATTCGCCCCCTGTTTCGCGGAGAACTGCAAGCCGAATACAAAGAGGCCCGCTCCCCAATTGTGACGGTGGCCGACCGGGAGGCAGAGCGGGCCATGCGGGCTTTGCTGATGGCCCAAGTGCCAGAACACAACATCCTTGGCGAAGAGTTTGGTTTTCACCAGACGGGATCCCTCTACACTTGGGTTTTGGATCCCTTGGATGGCACCATCGCCTTTTCCACCGGCAAGCCCACCTTTGCCACTTTGATTGCCCTCTTGGAAGAAGACCGCCCCATTTTGGGCATCATCGATCAACCGGTGTTGCGGGAACGCTGGCTGGGGGTGCGGGGACAACCCACCCAATGGATGACCCCCTCTCACCGACAGGCTGCTCAAACCAAGGCCAATACCGACCTCAGCCGCGCCTACTTGAGCTGTACCACCCCTGATTTGTTCACCCAACCCGACCAACAACGGTGCTTCCAGGGGCTCAGCCAAGCAGTTCACATTACCTCCTATGGGGGCGATGGCTACCAGTACGGCCTGCTGGCCAGCGGCTGTGTGGATCTGGTGATGGAGTGTGGCCTTGCCCTCTACGATTTTGCTGCCCTTGTGCCGGTGATTGAGGGATCCGGTGGCGTGATTACCGATTGGCGAGGGGATCCCTTAACCCGCACCTCCACGGGAGAAGTGTTGGCGGCAGCCAACCCCAGCTTGCATCGACAGGCCCTGGCCGCGATTCAAAAAAGCGGGATCTACCCAGCGAAATAAGCACCACCGAAATAAGCAGGCTCATTGCCAGGTTTCCACTTGATGTTGCAGCCCAGGCTGGGCTTTTGGTCGGGATCGATGGGCTTGCCGGCCAGAAGGTTATCCAGCGCCGCCCGCAAATCTTTGCCCGTCACCGGCACATCGGTCAGGCTGGGACGGCTGTCGTCCAGTTGACCACGATAGACCAACTTGCGATCCGCGTCGAACAAGAAAAAGTCGGGGGTGCAGGCAGCGGTGAAGGCTTTGGCCACCTCTTGGCTTTCGTCGTAACAGAAGGGGAAGGTAAAGCCCAAGGTCTCGGCCATCTTCTTCAAGTTCTCTGGGCTGTCATCCGGGTATTTCTCCACATCGTTGGCGCTGATGGCTACAATGCCGACGCCGCGATCCTTGTAATCTCTGCCAAGGCGGGCCAGCTCCTCTTGCACGTGCTTCACATAGGGACAGTGCTGGCAGATGAACATCACCAGCAGGGCCGGCTTGTCGGCAAAGGTGGAGAGGGAGATGGTTTGGCCGCTCACCACATCCGGTAGGCTGAAGTCAGGGGCTGGGGTGCCCAAAGGCAGCATGGTTGAGGGGGTACGGGCCATAACAAACCTCCAGCGTAAGGTTTCCTCAATCATTGTGGATCATCCTGCCCCCCCAGGAGCCGTCGCAAGGGGAGCTCGCCGGCAAACGGGAGCGCCAGAAGGGATCCCAAGCAGGCCGGGGACAGCTTTTACAATTGGATAAGGTTGGCAACACGATTGTTGGGGAGCTGAGCCTTGAGCACCGCCGTCTTACCTGCTGCTCCTTTGGTGGATACTCACGTCCACCTCAATTACCCCGATTTTGCCGCGGATCTGCCCCAGGTGGCCGAGCGCTGGCGTCAGACGGGGATCCGGCGTTTGGTGCATTCTTGTGTAACACCAGCAGAATTCCCCCAGTTGCAGGCCATTGCCGACCAGTATCCGGAAGTATTTTTGTCGGTGGGGCTGCACCCTTTGGAGGCGGGCCAGTGGCAGCCCGATTTGGCCGAAAAGATCGCCCACCTGGCCGCCAGCGACGAGCGAGTGGTGGCTATCGGGGAGACAGGCCTGGATTTCTACAAGTCCAACCCGGCGGATATCGAGCGGCAAAAAGAATCCTTCTGGGCCCAGATTGCCATTGCCCAAGCGCAGGATCTGGCGTTGATCGTCCATTGCCGCGAGGCGGCAGCAGCCACCTACGCCATCCTCAAGGAGGCCATGGCCACGGGGGGGCCAGTGCGGGCGGTGATGCATTGCTGGAGCGGATCCCCGGAGGAGACGCGGCTGTTTGTCGAGCTGGGCTGCTTCATTAGCTTCAGCGGCATTGTCACTTTCAAAAATGCCGAGACTGTCCGCCGGTCGGCCTTGGAGGTGCCCCTATCCCAGCTTTTGGTGGAAACGGATTGCCCTTTTCTGGCTCCCACCCCCTTCCGCGGCAAACGCAACGAGCCGGCTTACGTGCAGCGGGTGGCCCAAACCTTGGCGGAGCTGCTTGGGATCCCACCGGAAAAACTGGCAGAAGAAACCAGCCAGAACGCTGCTCGCCTGTTTCGGTTGCCTCTCCCCTAGCTCTGCTTTCCGATGGCGCGGGTGGACCGTAGGCCATTCCCGACCCTAGATCTCACCCGATCTCAGACGATTCCAACCCGGGAAACCCTGGGTTGCCATTTTTAACTTTTTCTTTAACTTTTCTTTTCAACTCCGACTGCTCTTCTCAAAGGCATCCTATGCTGGAAAAAAGGAATGTATTTTTAGGTACTTTCCGCTAATTCCAGGGGCTAGGGGCTTGCAACTATGGATACTGAAACGTGGGCTGCCGCAGCTCGACCCAGCCGAGATGCCCTCATCAACCGCATCACCCACCAGATTCGGCAATCCCTGGAGCTGGAGGAAATCCTCAAGGCAACGGCGGAAGAGATACGGTCTTTTCTGGAAACGGATCGGGTGAAGGTGTACCGCTTCGACCCGGAAGGGCATGGGACGGTGGTGGCGGAAGCACGAGGCGGGGAGCGGCTGCCCTCGCTCTTGGGGCTGACTTTCCCGGCAGGGGATATTCCGGTGGAGGCGCGGCGGTTGTTTCGTTCGGCCCAGGCGCGGGTAATTGTGGATGTAGAGGCGCAAAGCCGTTCCATCAGCCAGCCGGAGTCTTGGGGGTTGTCTGCTAGGGTTCCTCTGGGCGAGCCGCTGCAGCGGCCCGTGGATCCCTGCCATGTCCACTATTTGAAATCCATGGGGGTGGCCTCTTCCTTGGTGGTTCCCCTGATGCATCACCAGGAGCTATGGGGGCTGTTGGTCTCCCATCATGCTGAGCCTCGTCCCTACTCCCAAGAAGAGCTGCAGGTGGTGCAGTTGCTGGCGGATCAAGTTTCCATTGCCATTGCTCAGGCGGAATTGCTGGAGCAAGCGCGGCAAAAGGCGCAGCAGGAACGCCTAATCAACCAAATTGCTGCCCTGGTTTATTCGCCCCTGCACCCGGAGACGACCTTGACCACGGTGCTGGAGCAGCTTGCTGCCGGTTTGCAGGGGATCGGGGCGCGGCTGCGGATCCACTTTATGGGCGCAGACACCCTCTGTTGTCATGGCGTGCAACCCCCGGCCAGCTACGACACCTGGCTACAGGAGCAGCTCGGAAGGGCCGGAGGAGCGGGGGGCTGGGTGAAGATGTGGTCGCTCTCCCACTTGGAGAAATGGCCGGAGCTGCAAGAGCAGATGAAGCAGACACCCATTCGTGGCCTGCTGGTGGCCCAGCTCGCCTGGAATGACCAGCCGGTGGGCTGGCTGAGCGTGTTTCGCGCGGCCATCTGCCAAGAAACCCACTGGGCGGGCTACCGTTGGTTTACCCAGGGGGATCCCAGACAAGAACTGCCTTTGATCTCTTTTGCTGCCTGGCGGGAGCTGAAAATTGACGAGCCTAAGGCTTGGTCAGCTGCAGAGCAAGAGCTGATGAGTCGGGTCGGGGTACATTTGGCCCTGTCCATTACGCAAAATCAGCTCTACCGGCAGTTGCAAACCCTCAACGCCCGTCTGGAGCAGGAGGTGCAGGAGCGGACGGCGGCCCTGCAGCGATCTCTGGCTATGGATGCCCTCTTGCAGCGGGTCACCGACCAGGTGCGCAGCAGTTTGGAGGAAGCCCAGATCCTGCGGGCAGTGGTGCAAGAATTGGCTCTGGGGCTGTCCATCCAAGGGTGCGATCTCTGTCTCTACGATTGGGCAGCCGGCCAAGCCACGGTGCGCTACGAATACACCTCTGCCCTACCGCCCGTCGGTGGGATCACCCTGACCTTGGCCGACTACCCCGATCTTTACCGGCACCTGCAAGGGGGTCAAGCGGTGCAATTCTGCCACTTGCCTGGGCAGGGCTGGATCCCCCGTCGGGAAGGGCTGACCCTGCTGGTGTGCCCGCTGCGGGATGACCAAGGGGTGCTGGGGGATCTCTGGCTGGCGAAGCCGGCAGCCGAGTGCTTTGATGAACTGGAGGTGCAGGTGGTGCAGCAGGTGGCGGATCACTGCGCCATTGCCATCCGCCAGGCCCGCCTCTACCAGGCTTCTGTGCAGCAAATTGGTGAGCTGGAGCGCCTCAACCGCCTCAAAGATGATTTTTTGAGCACCGTCTCCCACGAGCTGCGCACCCCCATCACCAACATGAGGATGGCCATCCAACTGCTGAAAACCGCCCGCGCCCCCCAAAAACGAGAGCAATATCTCAAGATTTTGGAGCAGGAGTGTGAGCGGGAGGCGGAATTGGTGAACGACCTGCTGGATCTGCAGCGGTTGGAGCAGGGATCCAAAACGCTCCATCTGGAAGAAGTGCCGCTGGCAACCTGGCTGCCCAGCGTGCTGGAGCCGTTTCTACAGCGGGCCCAGGCCAACCAGCAACGGTTGCAGTGGCAGATTGCGCCAAATGTGGGCAAGGTGCTCACCGATCGGGGCGGCCTGGAGCGGGTGGTGCAGGAGCTGGTCAACAACGCCTGCAAGTATACTCCCCCAAGGTGCAACATCTGGGTAACAGCGCAGCGCTCTGGCCCGCAGCAGGTGGAAATTCGGGTGATCAACGAGGGAGTAGAAATTCCCCACAGCGAGTGGGAGCGCATCTTCGAGAAGTTTTACCGCATTCCCAGCGGGGATCCCTGGAAGCGGGGCGGCACCGGCCTGGGCCTGGCTTTGGTCAAGCAGTGGATGCAGCGGTTGGGGGGCAGCGTCTCGGTGGAGAGTTCTCAAGGCAAAACCTGCTTTACCCTGGTGCTGCCGCAGGGATCCCTGCCTGTGCAGACCTCACCCCTAGCCCACAACTGTGCCTAGCCACATGAGCAATGCCCACTCAGAAGCGTTGCGTTTGGCCGCCGAGCAGTTTAACCGGGGGGAATTTTACGCCTGCCACGACACCCTAGAGGCCCTGTGGATGGAGGCAGTGGATCCAGAGCGGCGCTTCTACCAGGGGCTTTTGCAAACCGCCGTGGCCTACTATCACCTGCAAAACGGCAACCGCCGCGGCTGCATGATCCTGTTGGGGGAGGCCAACCGCAAGCTGGCGGACTTTCTGCCCACCTACGCTGGATGGGATGTGCAAGCCCTGTGGCAGGCTAACCAGGGCATCCTGCGGCATCTTTCTCAACTGCAACCCCAGGATCCCCTGCCTTACCTGGCCATCCCCACCCTGAGTTGGGTTGAAGACTGACCTGAGCAGGCCCAACAGCGGCGCTAGCGCTTGGAGCGACGGGCTTTGCGCTCAACTTCGTTGCGTCGCCGCCGATCCCGCCAGTCGATGAAGGTAATGTAGCCAACGCCCAGGGTTACGGCTGTCAACAGCAAAAAGATGCTTCCGTAGGCGATGCGGGCGACCAAGGGAAGATCGGTTTCCATGGTGTGAGCGGGGGTAACCCCGTCAATATCGGCGGCAGGAACAACAAGATGAATGCAAGATGGATGTGAGGCTCAATCCAGGCATGACAAATTACATGCCGTTGCGCCCCCAGACCACCAGGGCAATGGAAAGAACGAAGAAGGTGGGGACGGCAATCCAGCCAAGGGTGATGATGTCCATAGGTCTAGCCCAGCTAAAGAGGGGTTATCTCGAGGTGATCCCATTTTACGAGAGGAGATCCCTTGTCAACGGACATCTACGAACACCTGTTTTCAGTTCAAGCTGGCTACAGTGGAGTTAAATGTAAACTACCCGACCCTGACTGCTTCGCAGTACAGGGCGGGCTTTCGGTAGCCCTGCAGTTGGCAAGCCAACCACGAACCTCTAGGCTGGTTTACAGCAGCCCCCAAAAGCGCAATCACATTCGCACCATTCAAATCCGCATCCCCTTCCCATCCACAGTGTCCACACTTAAACTTCTTTCCACTGCGATAGGATTGCGTAGGATCGGGATGGATGTGCAAACACCGGTGGCAGGTCTGCGACGTGTAGGCAGGCGGAACCAGCACCACAGGTACTCCGGCAATGGCAGCCTTGTAGACCACGAACATCCTAAGCTGGTAGAACGCCCAGTTATTGGTTCTGCGGCGCTCAGCTTTGCTGCGTGGCTGTTGATTGACCCTTTCCCGAATCCCTGTCAGGTCTTCCAGGGCGATAGCGCTGTTGGTAGCCTTTGCCCTAGAGACAATAGCTTTGGAGATGCGATGATTGACCCACGTTTTTGCTACGCAACGCTGACGCGACTGAAAGCGTCTCTCCTTGCCAGACAGCCGTTGCAGCAGTTCTCTGCATCTGCGCCGCGAACTGCGTGTGCCCTTACTGGCTTTGCGTTGGAGTACCGCCCTCAGCTTGGAGTAGTGGTCTCGGACTCTGTTCAACTGCTGTCCATTCCAGTTGTCCCCCTCTGACGTATGGGCAATATCTGTCCTGCCCAAGTCCACCCCCAGCACTCTACCCGTGCGTTGCGGTGGGGATGGCTCCGCTTCCACACAGATTTGAATGGAGTAGGAGCCGTCTTTACGCTTGACCAGAGTGGCAGATTTGGGATTGGAGCCCGCCAGCCGTTCTCTCTGGTAGCGGCCAATCGCCAGCTCAAAGCGCTCCCGACCCTCCACCGTGGTCAGCGACACCGACCAGTCTTTCTTGCGGAACGAAAAGATACGGGCATCGTAGGTCACAAAGCCTCTCTTGAACGCTTTGACGGGACGGTTTTTCTGTCGGGCAACTTTACGGGCACCGGCCAGCCGTCTGCAGACCTGCTGGTCGCGTAAGCGGGACGTAGTCCTTGCCAAGTTACTGGACAAGCCAAACCGAGCGCGAATCTGGTAATAGCAAAGGGACTGGAGTTTGACTGCGTTGACTACTTTTTCTGGTGTGTTTTGGTTGACCCAGTTCAACGCCTGCACAAAGGCATCCATTGTCGCATCCAACTTTGCGGCCTGCGACTGGGACACCTTGAGCTTGCAGGGGACGGTCAGGACTTGGGTCATGGTTCTATCATAACTTCCGCATTCCTCCCGACACTGACCCTACGGGTACAGTGCGGGGCTCCTGCGATTTCTAGCTGAAACATCTGAGCCAAACGAGGTGGGATCCGATGGTACTGGACACATTGCCGCTGGTTGCCGCTGTAGCCATCGCCATTTTTATGCTGGTTTTTTGGGTGCGGGTGGTTCGAGAGGCCATCTGGACAACGGTGGGAATTGTAATCATCTTGGCCGTGTTGTACGTGGTCTTTAGAATTGGCCCGCGGCAGGTGCTGCAGGAGTTGCGGGATCCCTTTGCCCTTCTAGAACAGGTTTGGCAGGTGATCGTCGGTTGGTTCCAGGCCCTTCTCCCCTAGAGTTCGTTATCTGCTATACAGTTCCCTGATACAATAGAAAACACAGGGGGGCAGCCTATTGGAACTGCTGGCGAATGGTTTGTCCAGTCAAAAATCGATTCCCTCTCCGGTTTCCGCACTGCTCTACAGCACCTACGCGACTGAAGTTCTCGCCATGCCTTCTGACCCTGAATGGGATCCCCAAGACCCCACCCCAGAAGATGGGATCCCCATTCCTGCTGGCGTCAGCGGGACGGAGTCCTCAGACATCCAGGTGGAGGTGGAGGATTTGGGGGAGCGCCGCCGCCAAGTGCGAGGTCGCGTCCTGATTCCGGTGGAGCGGCAGCAGGTCTGGCAGGTTTTGACCGACTACGACCATCTGGCGGAGTTTATTCCCAACTTGGTGGAAAGTCGCGTCATTGGCCGTGAGAATGGCCGCACACTGGTACGTCAAGTGGGATCCCAAAAGGTTTTATTTGCCCAATTTTCTGCTGCGGTGGTGCTGGCTATCGAGGAGATCTTTCCTCAGCAGCTTCGCTTCCAAAAAACACAAGGGGATTTTCTTATCTTCGAGGGGTTTTGGGATCTGGCCGATTGGTCGGCCCATCAAACCTTGCTCACCTACCACCTGCAGGTCAAGCCTCCCCGCAGAATGCCTGTCGGTCTGGTGGAGCGCCGCATTTGCCAAGATTTGGCCCTGAACTTACAAGCCATTCGGGAGCGCTGCCTGAGTTTGTCGGATCATTCCAAGCCCGTTTGAGGCGCGCCCAATAGGTACCTCGTTCCCCAAGCGCTCCGCGCCGCTGACGCGACCACTCTCAGCCCTTCTGCCAAAGAAGAGGGGGGCTGGGGAACAGCTTTATTGCCATTTGTGGGATTTGATATTCGAGCTGGAATTTGCCAGGTGGATCCCAGAGGCAAAGTGGGCCGGTGGTCCTTCACCTTTCGAGTCTCAAGCAGCGATCGAGGGCTGTCCTTGGGTGTGTGGGTGCGCTATCGGCAGGGTGAAGTGGAAGGCACTGCCCTGATTGGTGGGGGGGGGGGGGGGGGGGGGGGGGGGGGGGGTGGGGGGGGGGGGGGGGGGGGGGGGGGGGGGGGGGGGGGGGGGGG